>CAMFFI010000008.1 GCA_945949625.1 uncultured bacterium
TACTGACTGTAACCTTTTATGCCCGAGCGCAACCGAGCAATTTCCTATAATGTAATAAAATCTCCAACAGCAAAAACTGTTGGAGATTTTTATTTGCTTTTTTTAAAAAGTTATTGTAATATAGTTATAGCAATTAGTTTTATATTCTTATACTAATTTCCGATTAAAAAACTCAAACATATGTCAGCATAGGACAACACATTTACGGGTAATTCAGCGTAGCAGATGTTAATGATTTTAGTTGTATTTTCGTATTCACAGTTGGATGAGAATTATGGAATACAAATATGAAATTGTAAAATACAGTGATAAATATCCTGCAAAAATTCTTCTGCAAAACAAACCCGGCAAAAGATGCAACACTTCCCTGCACTGGCACAGTGCAATTGAACTTCTTTACATTATTGACGGTTCTCTTAATGTTAAGATTGACAACAACATAATTCCCCTTAAAAGTGAAGACGTATTTCTTGTAAACAGCGGCTGTCTTCACCGCACTGTTTCGCCTGAGCCGGAAAAAAACATAATATATTTTGTAGTATTATTGTCTTATGAAAGGCTGTTAAAGTATTATCCTCACATACAAAATTATAGGTTTGTGCTGACTCAAAACAGCGCCGAAAAACAAAAAATAAGGAATTTGTTGAGTCAAGCCGCCTGTTTTTTTGAAACAAAGCCCAAAGGCTATGAAGTTAAGATTAATTCTCTTTTATATGACATATACTATTTGCTTGTTTCGGACTGTGCAGCTCACTCAACAGAAAAGTCACAGTCAATAGGTGACAAAGAATTTGAATACATTAAATCCGCCATTGAGTTTATGGGAAAAAAGTATAACGAGGAAATAACTCTGAACGATATTGCGTCAAAGCTTGGACTTTCCGTGTCTTATTTTTCAAGGTGCTTTAAGAAAATCACCAGAATGCCCGTTATGCATTACTTGTCCAGGATAAGGCTTGAATCTGCCTTGAGCGATATTGTAGAAGAAAATAAAACCGTAACAAATGCTGCACTTGACAATGGTTTCACCAGTGTAAAATCCTTTATTCAGCTTTGCAAAGCTGTTTATGATTGTACTCCCGGTCAGTATAAAGCAAAATACAGTTGAAAACAGATTTTTCTATTTTCTCATTAAATCATTCTTCCATTTGTTTTCCTAAAAAAGCCGCCGCCGACTGTGCAAGCTTTATTTCCGTATCGGTGGGAACCTTTACGGCTTCGCTTTTCAGCATTACTACTGCACCGGTAACATCGCCTGACGCAATAATAGGAAAGATTACAGAGGCATAACATTCAAGTCCTTCAATTGGCTGAACATCGTTTGCGGTTGCACTTGTTGCGGCAAAGCTTTTTCTGTTTTCCATATAATTTTCAAGTACGGGACTGATACGCCTTTCAAGATACTCTCTTTTTGAAACGCCTGCCGCCGCAACAACATGGTCCTTATCGCAAACAATCGTCGGCATATTGCTTATGCGTGACAGTACATCGGCATACTGTGCCGAAAACGCCGAAAGCTCGCCTACGGGAGAATATTTTTTAAAAATCACTTCTCCGTCGGTAGCTGTGTATATTTCCAACGGGTCTCCTTCACGAATACGCAGTGTGCGTCGTATTTCCTTTGGTATAACCACTCTGCCTAAATCGTCAATTCTTCTTACTATTCCTGTTGCTTTCATAATATATAAAACTCCTTTAATTTGAAATGTTTGCCTTGTTATTATTTGTTACTCAAAGAATAATATGCAGAGGTTTTTCCAATGGAAAATTAATACATTCAAATTTTAGTTTTATACTTATAATAGTAATAAAGCCGCCTGTGATTTTGTATGTCACAGACGGCTATTTTTTCTTTATAGAAAACTGCTATGAAAGGTTCGGGCAAATCAGGTCTGACAAGTACCGTCCTTTTACTCGAATTGCGTGTCGAGTCACTGGACTTTTTTAAAGTTCTGCTAATATTTCAGCTGCGTTTGTATCGGGCTTTACCTTTTTCATAATTTTCTCAATATTACCGTTTTCATCTATAATAAACGTAGTACGGACAACTCCCATTGAGGTTTTACCGTAAAGCTTCTTCTCCTGCCATACGCCGTATGCCTGAATGGCTGTCAGCTCAGGGTCGGAAAGAAGAATAAAGGGCAAGCTGTGCTTTTCGGCGAATCTTTGATGTGACGCTGTGCTGTCCTTACTTACTCCAATAACCTCAACGCCTTTTTTCTGAAACTCGCCGTATTCCTTTGCAAAGGCGCAAGCCTGACGTGTACAACCCGGTGTGTTATCCTTTGGATAAAAATACAGCACTACCTTTTTACCTAAAAAATCCGATAGAGAAACAGCGTTGCCGTCCTTATCATTTAAAGTAAAATCCGGTGCTTTCATTCCTGTTTCCAACATAATTATTCTCCTTTGTGTTTTACAGTTTGTATTTCAGACAATTCTGTATATTTCCTGTAAAAATTTTATCACAAAGCACATTAAATTTCAATCCGATTTTTCGGTGAATTATAATTTACATACTAAAGAAATTAAACCGAAGGCAGTAAATCCAATAGATATAAATTCCATTGACATAAATCATGCACCTTTAATTAATTTTAGTTTTCCTGAAACTTTATCAGAATTCTAATATATTTGCAGTAAAAAATCTTCCACTTCAGCCTTGAAATCTGTCAACTGACGGTTGAAAACTGACTTTTTAGTGATTTTTATAATATTCTCCGTTTATGAAAAAAGTCGGCTCAAAAATGAACCGACTTTTTACTATACTGATTTCAGTGAAATTTTCAGGCTTTGTGCATATTCTTTTGGATTTTCACAGGTCATAAATTCCGACATAATACAAATACCTTTAAACATAGGCGACTTAACCTCTGCAAGCATAGAAACAGTTTCAAGATTTATTCCCCCTATTGCATAAACGGGAATATGGGAACGGTTACAAATGCTTTGCAAAAAACTAATACCTCTCGGAGCTAAATCCTTTTTGCAGTTTGTTTTAAAAATATGCCCTGCCGTTACATAAGACGCACCCAAAGCCTCTGCTTTTTTCAATTGTTCAAGACTGTGAACAGATGTTCCGATTATTTCAAATTCTTCTCTCAGTGGAGGATTTTTTTCGAGCATAGATAAAGGCAGGTGAATTTTGCTTTGTGAAAGCTTTTTTGCCGCCGATAAATAGTTATGTAAAATCAGCTTTTTCTCCTGTCCTGCACAAAATTTAAAGGCTTTTTCGGCTAAATTCAGGTATTCCTCTTCCGCCAAATCCTTTTCCCTTAAAATAATTTTGTCAACATCAGACTGTGCAATTCTTTGAAGTCTTTTGAAAAAATCCTCTCTGCACAAATTCCTGTTTGTAACGCAAACTAACTCAAACATAAATATAGTCGCTCATAACGGGCTGAAGTCCCTTTTTGGTTAAAGCGTCATAAACCTCCTTAACATTTCTGCCGTCGGAAATTTCAAACTGCTCGTCGCCCTTTTGCTCATTATCACCGTGACCGCCTATGCCCACATCAACTCCTGCGGAGATTTTTGTTGCCGCTATGTCAACTATGTTATCCCTGAATCTTGCGCACTCTCTTGTGGAAATAGTAATGCTTGCAAAAGGCATAAACAGCCTGTATGCGCAAATAACCTGCAAAAGCTGAGGCTCGTGCACATCCTTTGGATTAATTTTATCGTTGTTTATAATAGGTCGGAGTCTCGGGCAGGAAAAGGCAATTTCTGCGTGGGGATATTTTCTTTGAATTAAATATGCGTGCATTCCTGTTGCAAAAGCGTCCTTTCTGAAGTCGGAAAGTCCCAGCAACGCCGCAAAGCCTACTCCGCGCATACCGCCTTTTATTGCTCTTTCCTGCGCGTTAATACGGTACGGAAAAACTCGTTTGTGTCCTTCAAGGTGGAGCGTTTCATATTTATCGGAATTATAGGTTTCCTGAAAAACAGTTACAAAATCTGCACCGCATTTATGCAGATATTCATACTCGTCACTGTTCATAGGACAAACCTCAAGTCCCACAACCTTGAAGTATTTTCTTGCTATTTTGCAAGCCTCTCCGATATATTCAACATCAGACATTTTTCTGCTCTCGCCTGTTAAAATTAAAATTTCCTGAAGGCCCGATTTTGAAATAGCCTGCATTTCCTTTTCAATTTCTTCAGGATTCAGCTTTGCACGGTGAATCTTGTTGTGGCAGTTAAAACCGCAGTATATGCAGTAATTTTCACAGTAATTTGATATGTAAAGAGGAGTAAACATATAGACGGAATTTCCGAAATGCTTTCTTGTTTCCGCTTTTGCCTGTGTTGCAATTTCCTCTAAAAAGGGCAAAGCCGCAGGCGACAGCAAGGCTTTAAAATCCTCAACTGTTTTTGTGTCGTGATTTAAAGCGATTCTTACATCCTGCTCGGTATATTTTGTGTAATCATAATCATTCATAGCGCTGATTACCTTATCCATAATATCGGAATCAAGCTGTTCCATACCGGGCATATACTCCATATGATTTGTTCTTTCCATAAATTAATCGCCTCAATCCTGTAAAAATCCCGTAAGCGGAGAAGACGCCGACGAACCGCTTTCAAGCACTCTGCCCAAGCCTGAAAGATAAGCTGTTCTTCCCGCCTCTATTGCCTTTTTAAAAGCGTTAGCCATAGCCGGAATGTTTCCTGCCGTTGCAATTGCAGTATTAGCCATAACAGCCGCTGCACCCATTTCCATCGCCTCGCAGGCTTGAGAGGGCTTGCCTATTCCTGCGTCAACAATAACGGGCAAATCAATTTCATCAATTATTATCTTTATAAAGTCCTTTGTGCAAATACCCTTGTTTGAGCCGATTGGCGCACCTAAAGGCATAATTGATGCCGCGCCTGCGTCACGCAGACTTCTTGCCGCATTTAAATCGGGATACATATAAGGCATTACAATAAAGCCCTCTTTTGCAAGGATTTCCGTTGCCTTTATTGTTTCGTAATTATCGGGGAGCAGATATTTTGAATCGTGTATTACCTCAATTTTTATAAAATCGCCGCAGCCGGCTTCTCTTGCAAGTCTTGCAATTCTTACAGCCTCTTGGGCATTTCTTGCACCGGAAGTGTTGGGCAAAAGCGTTACTCCCTTTGGAATGTAATCAAGAATATTTGCCACATCTCCGGAAACAGCACGTCTTAATGCAAGAGTGATAATCTCCGCACCTGCATTTTCAACTGCCGCATTAATAAGCTCAAGTGAATATTTTCCCGAGCCTAAAATAAATCTTGAGTTAAACTCATGTCCTCCGATTATTAATTTATCGTCATTCATTGTTAAAATCTCCTAATATTATTTTCAGTGCCATATTGCTTTGATGTCCTGCACAAACAGAAACCCTCGGTGCCATAAGTCCCATACCTTGTTTGGCTTCATTTTCCATATCGCCGCAAAGATAAAACCTTTCGGATATTTTCCTTGTTTTTATGCTGTTACTGCTGAAATACCCTGCCATTCCCGAGGCTGAAACAACATAGACATCGTTTCTTTCGGAAAGCAATTTATTTACAAGCATAGCCTTTGCAAGAGGGTTGTCGAAAGCCTCGCACACAATAAAGTCATCTTTAAAAACCTCAAGGCAGTTTTCCTCTGTAATTTTAATATCCTCGGATATTACTTTTACAAAAGGATTAATCTGAGCAATCTGCTCCTTAACTGCCTGAGTTTTTTTCATACCCAAATGCTTAATCATATATTGCTGACGGTTCAGGTTGCTTGGCTCTACTACGTCAAAATCAATAAGATGCAGCGTACCTACACCGGTACGCGCAAGATTCAAGGCTATGTTTGAACCAAGTCCTCCCAAGCCTGCCACAGCTACACGGGCGTTTTTAACCTTTTCATAAACCTTTGGCGTATGCCTTGCACAAAGCATACTTTCAAGCTCCTGCTGGTTTGGAAAAACACCCTTTTTTATAAAAACAATTTCATCGCCGTCTTTAATTTCCGTATCGGAAGCGCTTTGAAAACCGTTTATAATTTTTACGGTGTTTTCATCGGCAATATATCCCCTGCTTTCACAAAGGGAGTAGAGAGTTTTTTCGTTTGTGGTAATTTCTTTCCCGTTTAGCTTTATGTTCATTTTAGCCACCGCCTACAAAGCTTACTATTTCTGCCTTGTCACCGTCTTTTAAAACAGTTGTTTCATACTGTGACTTAGGAAGAATATCTCCGTTTAGCTCTACGGCAATACGCTCTGTTTTATACTTTTTTTCGGCAAGATAATCCGAAAGCCTGATTTCGCTTTTTTCTAGCTTTTCTCCGTTAATTGTGATCATTAAAACACTTCCTTATTTTTCGGTGCAGAACTCTACCTTTTCTCCTGCAAGAATTTTATTTGTAGTTCTCATTGCGCACATTTTTCCGCACATTGAGCAGGTGTGTCTGTCCTTTGGAGGAGTGCTTTCAAAATATGCCTTTGCCTTATCCTTATCTATTGCATATTCAAACATTTCGTCCCAATCAACCCTGCGTCTTGCATCACTCATTTTATTGTCAATATCTCTTGCGTGAGGAACTCCCTTTGCAATATCCGCAGCGTGAGCAGCAATTTTTGAGGCAACTATTCCCTCTTTTACATCATTAACATCGGGAAGTCTTAAATGCTCGGCAGGCGTTACATAACACAAGAAGTCAGCGCCGTTTGCCGCTGCAATTGCACCGCCTATTGCGGAAGTGATATGGTCATAGCCCGGAGCAATATCAGTTACCAAAGGACCTAAAACATAGAAAGGCGCATTGTGGCAAAGTCTTTTTTGCAAGGTCATATTTGAGGCAATTTCATTCATCGCCATATGTCCCGGACCTTCTACCATAACCTGAACGTCCTTTTCCCATGCACGCTTTGTTAAATCTCCAAGCTCTATAAGCTCGCTTATCTGACCTGCGTCTGTTGAATCGTTGATTGAGCCGGGGCGAAGTGCGTCACCGAGGCTTATGGTAACGTCATATTCTCTTAAAATGTCGAGTACCTCGTCGTAATATTCATAGAACGGGTTTTCGTTGCCCGTCATTTCCATCCATGCAAAAAGCAGTGAGCCGCCTCTTGAAACAATGTTTGTCAGCCTGCCCTGACGCTTAAATGCCTCAACTGCACGCTTATTAATACCTGCGTGTATGGTCTGAAAATCAACACCTTCTTTTGCGTGTGCTTCAACAACCTTTAAGAAATCCTTTGCGGTAATGTCAAGCAAATCTTTTTCAAGATAGCCGATAGCGTCGTACATAGGAACTGTTCCTATCATTGCAGGGGACATTTTAACAAGCTCCTGACGGAAGGTGTTTGTCTTTCCGTAGTTGCTCAAATCCATAATAGCCTCACATCCGAAATCAATAGCCATCTGCACCTTTTGCATTTCAACGGAATAATCCTTGCAGTCCCCTGAAATACCAAGGTTGACATTGATTTTTGTCCTGAGTCCTGTTCCTATGCCCTCTGCGGAAAGAGACGTATGGTTAACATTTGCCGGAATTGCTACCTGTCCGCAGGCAACAAGCTCTCTCAGCTTTTCAGGCTCCATATACTCTTTTTCTGCAACGGTTTTCATTTCGGGAGTAATAATTCCCTTTTTAGCCGCTTCCATTTGTGTTTTATAGTTTCTCATAAAAAACCTCCGTTTTTCTTTTGACTTAATCGCCGTATTTTATATTGTAAAAATGGTTTAAAGGACCATTGCCTTTTCCTATTTCAAGTGAATGTGCAATTGCGCCGGTTATATATTCCTTTGCTTTCTCAACAGCATTACCTACGGTATATCCCTTTGCAAGAAAACAGGCAATAGCAGAAGAAAGAGTACAGCCTGTACCGTGAGTATTTTTAGTATTGATTCGCTTTGAATAAAATCTGCTTATTTTTCCGTTACTGCAAAGCACGTCAGCAGGCTCGCCGCCAAAATGACCGCCTTTTAAAAGGCAGGCGCCTGCTCCCATTTTGCAAATATCGGCAGAAGCCTTTTCCATATCCTCAGCAGTAACAATATTTCTGTTTAAAATCACCTGCGCCTCCGGAATATTTGGTGTAAACACACTGCATTGCGGAATAACATAGGATTTAAGATAATCAAGCGCCGACTGCTCCATCAGAGCTTCTCCGCCCTTTGCAAGCATTACGGGGTCGCAGACAATATTTTTTGCACCGTATTCATTCAAAACTTCAAATACAGCCTCCATTATCTGTCTGTTTTTTATCATTCCCACCTTTACGGCTGAAACCTCAATATCTTCAAACACAGCCTTAATCTGCTCTCTTATTATTTTTTCCGGCAAATCATAAACGGAAATTACCCTGCTTGTATTTTCCGCAACTACGGAGGTAATAACACTCATTCCGTAAACATTCAAAGCGGAAAATGTTTTTAAATCTGCTTGTATTCCTGCTCCCCCGCTGCAGTCGGAGCCTGCAACGGAAAGCACCGCCGTATAATTACTCATTGACAATTTCCCGTACCCTTATTTTCATTTCCTGTGCGGCATTTTTTACGTCAAGCTTTGAAAGGATTGCAGAAACAACCGCAACACCGTCAATGCCGCTGTTTTTTAGTAAGCCAATATTGTTTTCATTAATACCGCCTATTGCTGCCACGGGAATTGAAACAGAATCTTTGATTTCCTTTAAAAGCTTTGGAGTCATACTGCAAACATTCGTCTTTGTTTTTGAGCCGAATACTGCGCCTACTCCGATATAATCTGCTCCGTCCTGCTGTGCCTTTAAGGCTTCCTTAACATTATGGGCGCTTGCGCCTATTATTTTTTCATCGCCTAAAACAATTCTTGCATAGTCAATAGCAGTATCATCCTGTCCCAGATGAACACCGTCAGCGCCGATTTCCTTAGCAAGAACAAGATTGTCATCAATAATAAAAGGCACCTTGTGTTTATTGCATATTTTTTTAATTGCAAATGCGTTTTCTATATATTCCTTTCCTGTCAGCGTTTTTTCTCTGTACTGAACCATTGTAACTCCACCTTGTATTGCGTCTTCAACCTGCATAGGAAGAGTTTTGTCATAGGTCCATCTGCTGTCGGTTACCAAATATAAAAGTAAATCTTCTTTTTTAAATTTCATAAATTCATATCCTTACCTAAACCAAATCAAATAAAAAGTCGAGTGCCTCGACACGCAATTCGTGCAGACAGTTTGTACTGACTGCAACCTTTTATGCCCGAGCGCTACCGAGCAATTTCCTATAATGTAAAAAAAGAGGTGTTCCGCTGAGCACCTCTTGATTCATCACAATAAAAATTATTATTTTTCGTCCTTTGATTCTTCAACAGCCTCGTCAAGTGTGCTTGACTGAACCTTATCATCTTCGGCAACCAGGTTTGTTCCCTCAACAACAATCTCATCTTCATCAGTCTGAGGTTCATAGGTTGTTTCAGCCTCGGGTGCGTTATCCTTTAAATCTTCGGCTACACCGCCTTCAACAGCAGGCATATCCGTAATAATTTCTTCTGTTACAAGCTCAAATCCGCTGAGGAAGGTGTATGGAATACCGTAACCCAAAGCAACGCCTGCAAGCATCATCATAACTCCGTTTGCGGCTAAAGCGTCGTGGAAAGGAAGTCCCGGAGCAATAGCGGCTACTATAATATAAAGTGCAGGTAAATCAAGAACTATAAGAGTCAAAAGGCTGAATCTTTTAACGGCTTTTCCTTCACCCACTCTTGTTGCATAGAAAACAAGCAGACCGAATACAACAAAAATCAGTGCGTTTACTATACTGCTCATTGGCACGGCAAGCTGTGAGGCAAAGCCTGAAAAGAAATAACTGCAAATAATGTAAGCAATAATAAGGAATGCAGAGAACAGTAAATTAATGGTATCTCTTTTATTTTTCATTATTAGACCTCCGAAAATATGTAAATTTATACTAACAGATTAATTTTATATTATGATTGTGATAAACGTGTGATAAATTTATGTTAATTATAGTTATCATCCCACTTTATCTGTATCAACAAACAGTATAATCAGGTATAAAACATAAAGCCGGAGTGCCTCCTCTCTCAAGAGCATCAGGGACAACCCTTGCGGTTGTCCTGAAATTTGTAAAACAAACCGTTCCCTATAAAACTAAACGCTTTTAACATATGTCCGTATTAAAATTAAGGCAAAAAATAAAGCAGAAAGCTTTTTAATCAAGCTCTCCGCTGTTCTTAATATGTTAATTTTTTGCTTTTGCCGCAATGCACACCCAGCCGTTTTCCCTGTGCTTTTCAATAATATCAAAATCAGGCTCCAAGGCTTTTATGACCTCATCTTCTCTGAGGTCAATAATTCCGCTCATTATATAAACCGTGTCTTGATTCATAAAGGTTTTTACTCCTTTTGAAAGGGAAATAATTGCGTCTGCTACAATATTTGCGGCTATAATATCATATTTTCCGCTTACCTTTTCCGTTAAGTCGCCGCAAATAACCGTAAATCTGTCATCTACTTTATTTATTTTTGCGTTTTCTCTTGCAGTATCAACGGCAATACGGTCAATGTCAACGCCCACCGCGCTTTCTGCGCCTAAAAGCAAGGCTCCGATTGCAAGAATACCGCTGCCGCAGCCTACGTCAAGAATTTTATCGCCGGGCTTTATATATTTTTCAATTGTTTCAAGGCAAAGACGAGTGGTTTCGTGACTGCCCGTTCCAAATGCAAGACCGGGGTCAATATTCAGCACAGCTCTGCCCTTTGGATCGTAATCATCTCTCCATGAGGGGCGGATAAGCAGCTTTTCTCCTACGGGAGTAGGATTAAAATACTTTTTCCAGTTGTTCCGCCAGTCCTCTTCAATACATCCCGATGTGTCTATTTTATGCTCTATACCTTCGCTTGTGTATCTTTCCGATAAAAAGGCAACCGCCTCGGTAGGATTTACGTCAGGCTCAAGATAAATATGAACAAACGCCTTGTTTCTGTCTTTTTTAAGCAAATCCTCGTCGATTAAATCAATATGGGCTATCTCCTGAACCTCCTGCTCAAGAGAGGTGTAGTCCTCTATATAAATTCCGTAGGGGACAACCATATTTGCTATATCGGAGGCTTTGTCAATATCCTTTGAATTAACGGATATTTTAATTTCTGTCCACTGTGCCATAAGTAAATCCTTTCAAAATTTCTTTTATTCGCCGAACATATTTTTTAATTTTTCACGGAAAGTTTTTCTCTTTGTATAGTTTTTATCGGTTGCGGTTTTTTCCAGCTTTTTAATAAGCTCCTTCTGCTCTCTGTTAAGATTTTTCGGAACCTCTATTGTTACCTTAACATACTGGTCGCCTCTGCCTCTGCCGTTAATGTGCTGAACACCCTTGCCCTTAAGCTTGAAAATATCTCCCGGCTGAGTACCCTCGTGAATTGTGTAGCTTACCTTTCCGTCAAGAGTAGGCACTACAATTTCATCTCCTAAAGCCGCCTGTGCAAAGGAAATAGGCATATCGCACCAGATATCGTCGCCTTTTCTTTCAAAAACAGGATGAGGACGAACATTAACGTAAACGTGCAAATCACCTGACGGACCGCCGTTTATACCGTTGTTTCCTCTGCCGCCTACGTTCAGAATCTGACCGTCGTTAATTCCGGCAGGAACAGTAACCTCAACATTTTTCTTAACCCTAACTCTGCCGTTGCCGTTACATTTTCTGCAGGGACTTTCAACAATTTTACCTCTGCCCTTGCAGGCGTCGCAGGTTCTCTGGGTTTGAACAACGCCGAAGGGCGTTCTCTGATTTATTGTAACCTTTCCCTTGCCGCCGCAGGCTGTGCAGGTTTTGGGCGTTGTACCCTTTTGTGCACCAGTGCCGTGACAATCGGAGCAGGTTTCTATATTCTGATAGGTAACGGTTTTTTTACAGCCCTTTGCCGCTTCTTCAAAATCAAGGAAAAGGTTAGCCTCAACGTCTGCGCCGCGTCTGGGTGCGTTGGGGTTTGAGCTTCTGCCGCCGCCAAAGCCGCCGAAGCCGCCGAAAAAGCTGTTGAAAATATCCCCGATATCCATATCCTGTCCAAAGGGACTTCCGCCCCCTGCACTGAAGTTGGGGTCAACGCCTGCGTGGCCGAACTGGTCGTATCTTGCACGTTTTTCCTTATCTGACAAAACCTCGTAAGCCTCGTTTACTTCCTTGAATTTTTCCTCGCAAGCCTTATCACCGGGATGCAAATCAGGGTGATATTTTTTTGCGTTTTGTCTGAAGGCTTTTTTAATTTCGTCCTCGGTAGCACCCTTTTGAAGACCTAAAACCTCATAATAATCTCGTTTTTCTGCCAAACTTGTTCACCTCTTAAGCGCCGTTTAACAACGCCGTAAAGTGGCGTGATGAAAGCACCACGCCACCGTTTATTAAGTTAATTTTATTAACATTAACATTTTTTATCAGTTGTTGTCAACATCTGTAAAATCAGCGTCATATACATTTCCGTCTGCTGAGCCGCCGTCAGGATTCCGGTTTGCTCCCATATCCGGTCCCGGCTGTCCCTGCGGTGCTGCCTGCTGATAGAGCTTTGTTGAAACATCGTAAAGAGCCTTCTGCAAGTCGTCCTTGGCAGTATTCATCATAGCAACGTCATTTTTGGAAACAGCCTCTTTTAATGCTGCTGCCTTTGTGTTAAGAGTGTTTTTATCCTCGTCGCTTAATTTGTCGCCGTTTTCATTAACAAGCTTTTCAGCCTGATATGCAAGGTTTTCAGCCTCGTTTTTAGCGTCGATTTCTTCACGGCGCTTTTTATCCTCAGCCGCATACTGCTCTGCCTCTTTAACAGCCTTGTCAATATCTTCCTTAGACATATTTGTTGAAGAGCTGATGGTGATTTTCTGTTCTTTGCCTGTACCTAAATCCTTAGCTGATACGTTTACAATGCCGTTTGCGTCAATATCAAAGGTAACCTCAATCTGTGGGATTCCTCTGGGAGCAGGAGCGATTCCTGTCAAAGCAAACAAGCCGAGCTGTTTGTTATCTCTTGCAAATTCACGCTCACCCTGAAGCACGTTGATTTCAACCTGTGTCTGATTATCAGCCGCAGTAGAGAAAATCTGTGATTTCTTTGTAGGAATAGTTGTGTTTCTGTCAATAATTTTTGTCATTACACCGCCCATTGTTTCAACGCCAAGTGAAAGCGGAGTAACGTCAAGAAGAAGAAGACCGTCAACCTCGCCGCCTAAAACGCCTGCCTGAATAGCTGCGCCGATAGCAACACATTCATCAGGGTTAATGCCCTTGAAAGGCTCCTTGCCGATAAGCTTTTTAACTGCTTCCTGAACAGCAGGAATTCTTGAAGAACCGCCTACCATAAGAACCTTGTCGATTTCGCCGATTTGCAGACCTGAATCGTTTAAGGCTGTTCTTACAGGTCCCATTGTGTTTTCAACAAGGTCGGCAGTAAGCTCGTCGAATTTAGCTCTTGTAAGAGTTAAGTCCATATGCTTAGGACCTGTTGCGTCTGCTGTAATAAACGGAAGGTTAATAGCTGTTGTTGTAACGCCGGAAAGCTCGATTTTAGCTTTTTCGGCAGCCTCTTTTAATCTCTGCATTGCCATTTTGTCTGATGTTAAGTCAATGCCTGTTTCCGATTTAAAGCTTGCAACCATCCAGTCGATAATTCTCTTATCAAAGTCGTCGCCGCCTAAACGGTTGTTACCTGCTGTTGCAAGAACCTCCTGAACGCCGTCGCCCATTTCAATAATAGATACATCAAATGTACCGCCGCCTAAGTCATATACCATAACCTTCTGGTCTTTTTCCTTATCAATTCCGTAGGAAAGAGCTGCGGCTGTTGGCTCGTTGATAATTCTCTTTACGTCAAGACCTGCAATTTTACCTGCGTCCTTTGTAGCCTGACGCTGTGCGTCTGTAAAGTAAGCAGGAACTGTAATAACAGCCTGAGAAACTGTTTCGCCTAAGTAAGCCTCAGCGTCTGCCTTTAATTTCTGCAAAATCATAGCTGAAATTTCCTGAGGTGTGTAATTTTTACCGTCGATTGCTACCTTGTATGCAGAACCCATTTCTCTTTTAATTGAAGAAACTGTGCGCTCGGGGTTTGTGATTGCCTGACGTTTAGCAACCTGACCTACCATTCTTTCTCCTGTTTTTGAAAAAGCTACAACAGACGGAGTTGTTCTTGCACCCTCTGCGTTTGCAATAACTACCGGCTCGCCGCCTTCAATAACAGCTACACATGAGTTTGTTGTTCCTAAGTCAATACCAATTGTCTTTGCCATAATAAATTCCTCCAAATTATTTATTTCGTTAAGTTATTGTTTGTTTATTTATTATATATATGAAGATTAACCTGTGTTAATCGCAGTTTGCAACCTGTACCATTGCGTGGCGGATAACCTTGTCGCCGATTTTGTAGCCCTTCTGGAATACCTGGGAAATTTTGTTTTCTCCCAGATCCTCGCTTTCAATCTTCGACACAGCGTTGTGAATTTCAGGGTTAAAATCATCTCCGATTTCGCCGAAGCCTTCAATTTTCAGCTTTTCAAAGGATTTGTCAAGCTGCTGGCTTACAAGCTCAATGCCCTTTTTAACCTCTTCGGGAGCGTCCTTAAGGCTTTGCAGAGCCATCTGCATACTGTCTGCTACGGGAAGAAGCTCCTCCACCGCCTTTGCTGTTGCGTCATTATAAATAGAAAGCTTTTCGTTTGCCGTTCTTTTGCGGTAGTTGTCATACTCTGCGGCAAGCCTCATATAGCTGTCCTTCTGAGCCTTAAGCTTTTCCTCAAGCTCCTTAATCTCTTCAGCCTTTTTGTCCTTTTTGGACTCCTTTTTTTCTTTCTTAGGCTTTTTTTCTTCTTCTTTTTCAGTCTGAGCCTCTGCCGTTTCTTTTACCTCTTCCTGATTTTCAGGTTCTGTTTCAGGGTTTTTTGTTTCTTTGCTCATCTGGTTCATCTCCTTAAATTCTGATGATTTCGCTTAGAAATCCGCTGACCGCCTGCGATGTGTATTCCAGAACAGAGGAAACCTCTCCGTAATCCATTCTGATTGGACCAAGCACTGCAAGCACCCCTGCGGGCTGATTTTCAATTTCATATCTTATTGCAGCTACCGAGCTGCTGAAAAGCTGGGGGATTGTGTTTTCTCTGCCGATTGTAATGTTAATTCCTGCGCCCATATTTGAAAACAAGCGGGAAATGTTTTCGCCTTTGCTTAAAAAAGCAACTAAGTTTCTCGAGGTTTCAAAATCAATTTCGGGAGAAAACAAAAGCTTAATCTGTCCGCTTACGGTTGTATTAGCCTCGCCGGCAGTTTCCGCCGCTTCTTTAATTGCCGTCAGCACGCTGGGCAATAACAGTGAAAGCTCGCCGAAGGAGGCGGCAATCGTCTGTATAAGTGGCTGTGAAAGCTGATTCAGCTTTATTCCTGCAAGCTTTTCGTTAAGCGCTTTTTCAAAAACCTGCAAAAGACTTTCATTTAAGACATATTCACAGCGGAAAAGCTTGTTTTTTACCATTCCTGTAGAGGTTACCAGCACAGCCATTGCTGTGTGACTGCCTGTCTGAACAAGTCTTACTCTCATTATTCTGCTGTCATTTTCGGAAGGAGCAGTTGTTACCGCCGCTAAATTTGTAAGCTCCGATATGGTTTTGCCTGCGGCATTAAGAATACTTTCCGGATCCTTTGCGTTTGCTTCAAGACGGGAATCAATGTATTCCTTAATTCTCTCGTTCAGCCGGGGCTTTTCAAGAAAATTGTCAACATAAAAGCGATAACCCTTTTGAGAAGGGATTCTACCTGCCGAGGTATGGGGCTGAATAAGGTAACCGTTGTTTGTAAGGTCTGCCATTTCGTTGCGGATTGTTGCAGAGGATACCGAAATATCCAATTGGTCAAGCAACGCCTTTGAGCCTACCGGCTCGCCGGTTGCAATATAGCTTTTAACGATTGCGGCAAGAACCTTTTGCTTTCGGGTGGCAAGCTCCATATTTCTCACCTCTTTCGGATTAGCACTCTAACCTCTCGAGTGCTAAC
>CAMFFI010000009.1 GCA_945949625.1 uncultured bacterium
TCTTGTTATGGACCCGGGATATAATAAAGAAAACAGGGAAAAGATTGAAAGCAACGCAAAACTGCTACATATACCCATAACCATATTTGAAACTAATATTTTCAATGTTGCTAATAAAACGGAAAAATCCCCCTGCTATTTGTGCGCTCGTATGCGCAGGGGACATTTGTATAAAAAAGCTAAGGATTTGGGCTGTAACAAAATTGCATTGGGACATCACTTTAACGACGTAATTGAAACAACCTTAATAGGAATGTTTTACGGCTCTCAGCTTCAGTCAATGCCGCCAAAGCTCCACAGCACAAATTTTCAGGGTATGGAGCTTATACGTCCTATGTATTGTATTCACGAGGACGCAATTCTTGCATGGAAAAGGTATAATAATCTTGATTTTATTCAGTGTGCCTGCCGTTTTACAGAAAATATAACCTCAGATAATAACGGAGTCAGCAATTCCAAAAGGCAAGAGGTGAAAAACCTTATTCGTATGCTGAAAAAAGATAATCCCAATATTGAAAAAAGTATCTTTAACAGTATTCATTCGGTAGGTCTTGATACTATGGTCGGATACAAAACCGACGGTGTGGAACATTCCTTTCTTGAAAAATACGACAGTAAGAATAATTAAAAATACATTACGGTTAAATCATTTTACAATGTTTTGCTTTGCTCTGCTTATATGTGCTAAGCTAAAGTGAAAGGGGGAGTTATATGTTTGGTTTTAAATGTACGGTATGCGGCGATATGCTTGTACGGGAGGAGAAGATTTACAGGTGCTGCAACAATCATTGTTTTGATATTGCAAAGCAGGGGTATGTTAATCTTTTGCAAAGTCAGCAGTCAAAGCGCAAAAGACACGGTGACGATAAGCTGATGATAAGGTCAAGAACGGTGTTTTTAGACAAGGGATATTATGAGCCTCTGAGAAATACCTTATGCCAAAAGCTTAATAATTATATTTGTGAAAACCAAAAAATTATTGACGCAGGGTGCGGCGACTGCTACTATACTGCAGAAATTGAAAAGACTCTTGAAAGAAAAAATGCAGTTATAATGGGGATTGACATTTCAAAGGACGCAATGATAGCCGCCTCTAAACGCAGTAAGACTCTTATGCTTGCGGTGGCAAGTGTTTTTTCTCTGCCTGTTTGCGACGGCTGTTGTGATGCAGTGCTTAATATTTTTTCTCCTTTTGCACCGGAGGAGTACAGAAGAGTGCTGAAAAGCGGAGGCTTGCTTTTTCGTGTAATTCCTCTTGAAAATCATCTTATTGAGCTGAAAGAGAAAATTTACGATACGCCCTATAAAAATCCTTCTGAAAATACGGAGCTTGAGGGATTTAACCTTGTAGATAAAGCTGAAATTAAGTACAGGATTAATCTGAACAATAATGAGGATATTGAAAACCTTTTCAGAATGACTCCCTATTATTACAAAACCTCGGCAAAGGACCAGCAAAAGCTGAAGGGTTTGAATGAAATAAACATAACCTGTGAATTTGCAGTTATTATTTATGAAAAGCAATAGTGTTTTCAGCTAACTGTAAATTCTGTTTCTAATGCTATATATGTTGACGATGCGTTTGCCTTTATCCGCATTTCACCGTTTTCTTCAAATGCATCTGATGAAAGTGTTCCGAATTGAGAAGAGTCATAAACTCTTACATTCATTATGAGCTTGTAGGTTCCGCTTTTAAGAGCAGTATCAGGATTGTTTTTGTTATATGCAGGAAATTCTTCCTTTCCTGTATTATGACCGTCATAAGGATAAATCCAAGATGATGCAGGCCACAGGCTTAAGCCTTTATCTTCAATTATATCATCCCATAATACGTTGACTTTTTTCTGAACGGTATAATTTTTAATGTAGGATATCGCCATATCGCCTGTATTGTTGATAATTTCTGCGTCAATGCAGTTTTTTTCTTTATTGTAAACAGCGTTAAATTCAATTTTGTTTTTTATACTAAGCTTTGAACATTCACAGCCGATTAACAGAACAAGAATCAGAACAGTTGATAATAAGACGCTGACAGTAACTGCTTTTTTCATTTTTTAAACTCCTTTTTTATTTTATGGGATTTAATAACAAGTGAAATTATACATTCAAACGCTACAAACAGAGCAACTGCAAAAATCAGTCCAAAAATTATATTCAGTGAAATCTGCGCCATTACTGCACCCCAGCTTAAACCGTGAACAGTCTGCTTATATACGCAATGGTAGTATATATTAAATGCGGCTATGCACCATAGGTTTGAAAGGACAAGTATTCCGTTTAAAATTCCGCATTCCTTTAAGCTTACGGATTTAAAGTAGTTAAAAAATACAACTAATGGTTGTATTATAAGAACAAAAAGAAAGATTGAGCCTGTCTCTGTAAAAATAATTACGGAGGATATGGCGGCACTTAAATTAAGAAATAAGCCTATTGCAAGGGTGGATTTTTTCATATTTTACACCTCGATTATTATTGTTTAATTAAAATATATCATTAGTTTTTTAAGTTCAACAGATGACATTTGTCATTATTTTACAGAAAAAGGCTCATTTTCACCAAAAATGAAAATGAGCCTTTAGTCTTTTTTAATTCAGACTTATATGTAATCGTTTTTTACTGCATAAACAGCAAGCTGGGTTCTGTCCTTCATATTTAATTTTTCCAAAAGAGAAGAAATGTTGTTCCTTACCGTTCCGTCTGACAAAAACATTTTTTCTGCAATTTCCTTGTTGCTGAGTCCCTGTGCAACAAGAGTAAGTAATTCCTTTTCTCTTGGGGTAAGCTTTGCCTGATTTTTATCGGTACGACTGACATATTTATTTTTAATGCTGTTGAATACGGCTGTACCGAAAACATTTATTCCCATTACGGTGCTTTTTATAGCGTTTGAAAGCTTGTCCTCATCTACTCCCTTAAGCACATAGCCGTCTGCTCCGCTTGAAAGCGCCTTGCTTACTGTTTCTTTATCGTCAAAGGTTGTAAGCACAAGCACCTTGATTTTGGGAAAATCGGTTTTTATTCGTTTTGTTGCGTCTGAACCGTCGCAGGCAGGCATCTGCATATCCATAAGAACAAGGTCGGGCGACATACTTCTGCACAAATCGTATGCAACAATTCCGTTTTCTGCAACTCCGCAAACCTTGATGTCTTTATCCTGTTCGATTATGGTTTTCAATCCGTTTCTTACAATAGAATCATCGTCGGCAATTACAATTTTAATCACGCTTTATCACCCTCCACAGGTATTAACACCTTAACCGAAAATCCGTTTCCCGCAAGAGATGAAAATTCAATACTGCCGCCTGCTGCGTTTACCTTTTCTCTCATTCCCTTAAGTCCGTGACCTTCTGTTATTTTATTACAGCCTGTTCCGTTGTCAATAATATACACTCTAATGTTATCCGGAGTAAATTTCACAATTACGTCTGTTTTATCGGATTTTCCGTGCCTTATTGAGTTTGTTATTGCCTCTCGTACAACGCTGAAAACAGTATCACAGGCAAAAAGGTGATAAGGTTGTTCATTTCCCATAACGGAAAGCTCAATTCCGCCGCCTGCTGTTTTCATATTGCCGATAAGTGAGTTAAGCTGTTGCGTAATGCTCACATTTGCCTTTTTTATTCCTGATACGCAGTCACGAACATCATCAAGGAGCTTTTCTGATATTTCAAGAGCTTCATCAACATTTTTATCTGCCGCCTTGTTATTAATTCTTGACAGCTTTAAGAGAGTCATTACAGATATAAGACTGTGCCCCACAGAGTCGTGAAGCTCCTGAGCAATTCTTGTTCTTTCTTTTTCTACGGCAAGATTTTTTTCAACTATATTCATTTTTTCAAGCTTTATGTTTGCGCTTGTCAGCTCCTTGTTCTTTTTTGACAACTCATTTGTAAATTCGTATTGAGCCGTTACGTCAGAGAACATAAAAACATTTGATATTACTTTATTTCTGCGCTTTACTGCAATTTTGTTTGCACTGAAATATTTATTGTCCGTTAAGCATATAACAGCGTTATTGGTGCTTTTGCTTTCATAAAAATTTCTGAAGTCGGAAAGACTGCCGGCGAGATTTTTTTCTATGCACTTCATTGCACAAGCTTTGTCCTTATATACGCAATCATCATTAAGAGCAAAATCTTTTTTCATTGCATTATTGATGTAGGTTACTTTTCCGCGGTTATCGGTAATAAGCACAGCCTCGCTGATTGAACTCATAAGATGTTTTACGGTAAAGGAGCTTATGGAAATAAATTCATATTTATAGATAGCCAAGAAAACAAGCAAAGAGGAAATTGCAAAAGACAGCGTGGTGTAGTCATATTTATGACCTAATAAATTAGATATGGATAAAAGATTAATTAAAAGGGGAATTACTGCAGCTAAGGAAATCAAAATTATCTGAGGCAGTTTTTCTTTAAAAGCCTTGATATTTTTTATCAGCATAAGGCAAATTCCCACAAGCAAAAGAGCGTAGTTATAGAAAGCGTTTACATAAAACCCTATGCCGCCTGAGGTGGCTTCAAGGGAAAAGCGGCTGAAGAATAAATGAAATGCAGGATTTGTTATTTCAAGGATATATAAAATCATAGAGGGGAGAAAAAGCAAAATTTTAAATGCAATGCTTTCGGTAAGGCTTGATTTTATGTAATAAAGTGAAAAAAGCACAAACATTGCACCGATAAAACACACAGAAATATATCCTAAGTTGCTGAATATAATTTTTACTGTTAAGTCCAAAGAAAATATATCAATTAAATGGCAGATAATCCAATTGATAATTAAAATCTGGCAAACAGAAAAGCATCGCGCCATTTTGTCGCTTTGGGAATACTGAGCAAGAACAACGGTGCATACTGTCATTAGAATTAATGAAATAATATTGAGAAAAAGAGCAAGCAGGCTACTCATAAGAAACTCCGTAAATAAATTTTATATAATTTTTTCTAATTGTATCACAAAAATTTATACAAATCAATGGAATGAGCTTATATAAAATCATAAACCCATAATATAACAAAAGCCCCTCCGAAAAAACGGAGAGGCTTTTTATATGTATTTGAATAGTTATATCAGTTATTGATAAGCTTATCCTCGTCAGACCAGCTGTAAAGCTTTCTTACTTCCTTACCAACGATTTCAGCCGGATGCTCAGCAGCAATTTTTCTCATTGCCTTAAAGTGAGCCTGACCGCCTGCTGGTGACATATCAAGGAGGAATTCTTTAGCAAAAGAACCGTCCTGAATGTTATTAAGGATTTGCTTCATAGCTTTCTTAGTGTCTTCTGTGATAATCTTCGGACCTGTAATATAGTCGCCGTATTCAGCAGTATTGGAGATTGAATATCTCATACCCTCAAAGCCTGACTGATAAATAAGGTCAACGATAAGCTTCATTTCGTGGATACACTCAAAGTAAGCGTTTCTTGGGTCATAGCCTGCCTCGCAAAGTGTTTCAAAGCCTGCCTGCATAAGTGCGCAAACACCGCCGCAAAGAACTGCCTGCTCGCCGAAGAGGTCTGTTTCTGTTTCTGTTCTGAAGGTTGTTTCAAGAACGCCTGCTCTTGCACCGCCGATACCTAAAGCGTAAGCAAGTGCTAAATCCTGAGCCTTGCCTGTTGCGTCCTGATGAACAGCTACCAAGCAGGGAACACCCTTGCCGGCCTGATATTCACTTCTTACTGTGTGACCGGGTCCCTTAGGAGCAATCATTGTAACGTCAACGTCTGCCGGTGGGATAATCTGGTTGAAGTGAATTGCAAAACCGTGAGCAAACATAAGCATATTGCCTGCTTCAAGGTTTGGTTCAATGTCTTTTTTATACATAGCAGCCTGTTTTTCATCATTAATAAGAATCATAATGATGTCTGCTTTTTTAGCAGCCTCTGCTGCTGTGTAAACTTTAAATCCCTGATCTTCAGCCTTTTTCCAGGATTTGCTTCCTTCATAAAGACCGATAATTACGTCACAGCCGGAATCCTTAAGATTGAGAGCGTGTGCGTGTCCCTGACTGCCGTAGCCGATGATTGCAATAGTCTTGCCGTCAAGTAAAGAAAGGTTACAGTCAGACTGATAGAAGATTTTTGCTTGTGCCATTTTAATTTCCTCCTTGCCGCTTTAAGCGGTTTATAAAAATAATAAATTGTATGTTAATCTGTGAAATTAATTTGCCGCAGTGGCAGAACCCTTGTCAATTGCAACAGTTCCTGTCCTGACAATTTCACGGATACCATAAGGCTTCAATAAATCAATTAAGGTTTTTGTTTTTTCAGAGGTTTCACAGTATTCAACCGTAACGGTGCTCTGTGCTACATCTATGATTTTAGCTCCCATAAGCTCGGCCATTTTTATAATTTCAAATCGCTTTGCCGAGCTTGAATGAACCTTTATCAGAGAAAGCTCACGGCTTATGTATTCTCCCTCTGCAAAGCGTTTTACCTTGATGACGGGAATCAGCTTATTAAGTTGTTTTTCAAGCTGTTCAACAACATATTCGTCACCGTTTGCAACGATTGTAATTCTTGAAACGGACGGGTCGTTGGTAACGCCGACTGCAAGTGAGTCAATATTAAAGGAACGTCTTGAGAAAAGTCCCGATATTTTTGACAAAGCACCTGCTTGGTTTTCAACTAATATGGATAATGTATATTGCATATCTTACCTCTTAAATAGACGGAGTGTCGGGATAAACGTTACACACCAGAATGAAGGTTTCATCGGACTTAACCATTTCCTGTGCAATTTTTTCAGCCTCTTCATTTGAATTGGCAGTTGCACAATTAATTCCGTATGCTTTAGCCAAAGCCTCAATGTTAGGTGCGTCGTTAAGAATTGTGGCGGAATGTCTGTGACCGTAATTATTATCCTGCAATTCTCTTACCATTCCCAAGCGTGAGTTTTTCATAACTATAATTTTTACGGCTAAATCGTTCTGAACAATAGTTGCAAGCTCGTTTAAGCTCATCTGAAAGCTTCCGTCGCCGCATACAGCAACAACATCACGGGTGGGACGTGCAAATTTTGCACCTATTGCGGCAGGAATTGAATAACCCATTGTACCCATACCGCCTGTGGTCAAAAACCTGCCTTCTCTAATTCTGAAGTTATTTGCACACCAGATTTGGTTTTGACCTACATCTGCAACAAGAATTGCCTTTGAACGAAGCATAGAGCTTAGCTTGCTTATAAAGTGTCTCGGTTCCACATAACCGTCAAAGGTAGGGGGAATAGCCAAAAGCTCGGTTTTCCATTCTCTTATAGTTTCACTCCACTCCTGCGGAACTCTGTAATCGCCGATTTCGTTTACAAGGCTTGTGATTACGTTTTTCATATCGCCCACAATGGGAATAGTGGTTTTAACGTTTTTTCCTATTTCAGCAGGGTCCATGTCAATATGAATAACCTTTGCTCTTTGTCCCATTTGGTCAGGTGCGGCAACAGCACGGTCTCCAAGCCTTGCACCGCATACTATAACAAGGTCTGCCTCGTGTAATGCACGGTTTGCAGGAGCTTTTCCGTATGTACCTAACATTCCCATATACAGCTCATGCTCAGAAGGCATTACGCCTATACCCATCATAGTGGAAAGAACGGGAATCCCTGTCTTTTCGGCAAATTCCACAAGCTTAAGCTTTGAGCCTGAACCAAGAACACCGCCGCCTGCTACTATAATAGGACGTGCGCTTTCACTTATCAGCTCCAAAGCACGCTTAATCTGGACTGTGTGTCCCTTTGTATTTGGTTTGTATCCGACAATATTAACCTTGTCGGGATATACAAATTCATCAATGGTATTCTGCTGAATATCAATGGGAATATCAATTAAAACAGGTCCGGGACGTCCCGTAGTGGCTATATGAAACGCCTCTTTAAAAATACGGGGCAAATCCTCTGTTTTATTAACAAGATAGCTGTGCTTGACAAAAGGCTCGCAGGCGCCTGTAATATCCGCCTCCTGAAAAACGTCTCTGCCGATTAAATCGGAACGCACCTGTCCCGTAATTGCAATAATCGGAATGGAGTCCATATAGGCGGTAGCAATACCTGTAATAAGGTTTGTAGCACCGGGACCTGATGTTGCAACGCAAACGCCTACGGTTGATTTTGCCCTTGCATAACCGCTTGCGGCGTGAGCTGCGTTTTGCTCCTGTCTGACAAGAACGTGTTTTATATCTGAATTATATAAAGAATCGTAAAAAGGGCAAATAGCCGCACCGGGATAACCGAATACAACCGATACATTTTCGGCTTCAAGGCATTTTACCATTATATCTGCACCGTTTATCATTTGAAAACTTCGCTCCTACCCTTATAACTGAGATTGTTTAAGAATTATTATAATACATAATAATGAAAATGTAAAGTGCAAATACAGTAAGAAAATGGGGATAAAACCATAATTTTGGTTTATTCCTAATACAGCATTGAAAGTCAAAAAAATTTAAAAGTCAAAAAATTTTTAGAAAATTAGAATTTGTTAGAAAAAGCGAGAATATGTGAGCTAATTTGAAATAAATCAAAATAAATTATGATATTTGACTTTTATTGACTTTGACTTTAACTGACTTTGACCATATAATATAGTCAAAGCTTAAAACAAAGCAACGCAAAGCAGGAATTTAAATCCTGCCGAAGATTAAGGAAGTGACTAATATGCGTATGAGTGATTTGGTGGCAAAGTACATTATGGAAATGCTTGATGAGCAGGACGGAAATGCCGAAATCCAAAGAAATGAACTGGCGGGTAACTTAGGCTGTGTTCCAAGCCAGATAAATTATGTTATAACCTCACGTTTTACTCCCGAGCAGGGCTATATAGTTGAAAGCCGCAGAGGAGGCGGAGGTTACATCAGAATCACAAGAGTAAAGACTGACAAAGGAACGGCTTTGATGCATATTATTAATTCCATAGGTTCTTCACTTGATAAATCAAGTGCGGAAATAATGATTAAGAATATGTATTCCCAGTCAATAATAGATGAAAGAATTGCAAGACTTCTGATGGCGGCTATGAGCGAAAGAGTTTATGCCGATATTCCTCAGGAGCAGAGAAATTCAACAAGAGCAAGAATCTTTAAGGATATGCTTTTAAGTCTTAATAATTAATGTTTTAAACTTTTAAGGAGGAATTGATTATGAAATGTCAAAAATGCGGTATGCGTGAAGCAACGACTCACATTAAAACAGTAACAAACGGCGAATATGCTCAGTATGAGCTTTGCTCCGAATGTGCAAAGGAAATGGGATATACAAATATTTTTTCCGATATGGAAAATGAATTTTCTAACTTTTTGGGAAGCTTTTTCGGAAATGCTCTTCCGGCAAGAACACAGGCTACACGCTGTGAAAGCTGCGGAAGTACCTATAATGAAATTGCAAAGTCCGGTCATGTAGGCTGTCCGGATTGTTACGAAACATTCCGGGAACAGCTTCTTCCGTCAATAAGACGTATTCACGGAAACACATCTCATTGCGGAAAAGTTCCCCACAGTCTGGAATATACCGAAATAAAAGAGGATTCACAGGCTGAAAGCGAGAATGAAAAAAATCCCGAAATTAAAATTAAAAGCCTGAAAGCAGAGCTTGAAAAAGCCGTTAAGGAACAGAATTTTGAAAAAGCGGCTGAGCTCAGAGATAAAATCAAGGAATTGGAGGGAAAATAAATGAACAGCGATGTAGTAATTTCCACAAGAGTAAGGCTTGCAAGAAACCTGTCGGATTTTCCTTTTCCCTGCAAGCTTAATGAAAAAGGCAAGCAAATGGTTGTGGATAAAGTTGAAACAGCCATAAAGGAAAGCAACAGTGCGTTAAGCGGCGAAATTCAGTTTCTTGATTTAAGCAAAATGAATGACGCTCAGCGCACAAGCCTTGTCGAGCATCATCTTGTAAGTCCTGAATTTATAAGTGATACAAAGGGTAGAGCTTTACTTGTAACAAAGGACAATAAAATCAGCATAATGGTCAACGAAGAGGACCATTTGCGTATTCAGGTTATTAAAGAAGGCTTTAACCTTCAGGAAACCTATTCAACAGCCGATAAGGTGGATACGCTGCTTGACGAAAATTTGAAGTTTGCCTTTAACAAAAAGCTGGGATACCTTACTCAATGTCCCACAAATCTGGGAACAGGTATGAGAGCGTCTGTAATGCTTCATCTTCCTGCTTTGCAGAGAACAAGAGCAATCGGAAGAATTGCCGGCAATCTTTCAAAGCTGGGACTTACAATAAGGGGAATTTACGGAGAAGGCAGCGAGCCAAAGGGTGCTATGTATCAGCTTTCAAATCAGGTAACCCTTGGTATCAGCGAAAAAGCCGCTTTGGAAAATCTCAAAAATATAACAGAACAGCTTGTTAATCAGGAAAAAATAACAAGAGAAAGGTTGTTTGAAAGTCTTGAAACAAAAGACGCTGTTTTCCGCAGTCTTGGTATATTAAAATATGCAAAGAGCATCAGTCACGATGAGGCTATGAAGCTTCTTTCAAATGTTCGTATGGGAATTGCGGCAGGAGAAATAAAAGAGGTTTCAGCCGAAACTGTTGACAGACTGTTTACGGAAATTCAGCCGGCAGCATTAATGGTAAAAGAAAACAAAAGGCTATCTCCCGAAGAACGAGATAAAATAAGAGCAGAACTGATTTCAGCAGCATTATAGCCCAATGTGCAGTTGGTTCTGCAAATGAAAGAGGGTATATGTATGTATCAATTTAAAGGATTTACGCAAAAAGCCAATGAGGCTATTAATCTTGCGTTAAAAAATGCGTCCGAAATGGGACACACATATGTGGGCACAGAGCACTTGCTCTTAGGTCTTATTGAAGAGGGAACAGGAGTTGCTGCAACTGTTTTGGAGGAAAACGGTCTGTCGGTAGATGAGTACAGAAATAAAATTGCCGATTCTACCGGTACAGGCAGTAAAACAGTGCTTACTCCCGAGGACTTAACTCCAAGGTCAAAGAGAGTTATGCAGATGTCAATGGTAATATCATCAAGGATGGGCAACAATTATGTTGGCACCGAGCATTTGCTCCTTGCAATTTTGTCCGAAAGCGACAGCTATGCAGTAAGATTTTTAAATGAGCTTGGAATAAATATCAGCACTCTTGCAGAGGCTTTGCAGAATAATATGATGCAGTCCGGAGAGGGAAGGCAGTATTCCGACGTTCAAGGCTCTTCCGGCGGAAAGGGAAGTACAAAGACTCTTGAAAAGTTCGGCAGAGATTTGACAAAAGCCGCAAAAGGCGGAGAAATCGATCCTGTTATCGGAAGAACTAAGGAGATTGAAAGAGTTATTCAGATTCTTTCAAGAAGAACTAAAAACAATCCCGTATTAATCGGCGAGCCGGGCGTTGGTAAAACAGCGGTGGCAGAAGGTCTTGCATTGAAAATTGCAAAGGGCGAGGTTCCGGAAATTCTGAAGGACAAGAGAATTTTTGCACTTGACTTAACCGGTATGATTGCAGGCGCCAAATACAGAGGCGATTTTGAAGAGCGTATCAAAGGAGTTATTGACGAGGTTAAAAACGCAAAGGATATTATACTCTTTATTGATGAGCTTCACACAATTGTCGGTGCAGGTCAGGCGGAAGGTTCTGCCGACGCTGCAAATATCCTTAAGCCGTCCCTTGCAAGAGGCGATTTTCAGGTAATCGGCGCAACAACTATTGAGGAGTACAGAAAATATATTGAAAAGGACGCAGCCTTGGAAAGACGTTTCCAGCCTGTAAACGTAGGCGAGCCTTCACAGGAGGAAGCGGTTGAGATTCTGAAAGGTCTGCGCGACAGATATGAGGCACACCATAAGGTTAAAATTACAGACGAAGCCATTGAGGCGGCTGTAACACTTTCCTCAAGGTATATTGCAGACAGATTTTTGCCTGATAAGGCTATCGACCTTATTGACGAAGCGTCCTCAAAGGTAAGGCTCAGAGAACTGACTTATCCGCCTGAACCTAAGGAAATAGAGGATAATATAAAAAATCTCCAGAAGGAGAAGTCAAGCGCCGTCAATGAGCAGGACTTAGAACGTGCCCCACAGCTTCGTGATGAGGAAAAAGCTCAAAGCAAAAAGCTTGAAGAGGAAAAGAAAATCTGGCAGGAGAGAAGTACTGATAAATGTAAAGAGGTAACCTCTCAGGATATTGCGAAGATTGTTTCCGACTGGACGGGCGTTCCTGTTGTTCAGCTTACTCAGGAGGAAAGCGAAAGACTGCTTAATATGGAAAAAATCCTCCATGAGCGAGTTGTAGGTCAGGAAGAGGCTGTAAAAGCTGTTTCAAGGGCAATTCGCCGAGGCAGAGTAGGACTTAAAGACCCTAAGCGTCCCGTAGGCTCGTTTATATTCTTAGGCCCAACCGGCGTTGGTAAAACAGAGCTTTGCAAGGCTTTGGCACAGGCTATGTTCGGCGACGAAAATGCAATGCTCCGTCTTGATATGAGTGAATATATGGAAAAGCACACGGTGTCCAAGCTTATCGGCTCACCTCCGGGATATGTAGGCTTTGACGAAGGCGGACAGCTTACGGAAATGGTAAGAAGAAAGCCCTATTCCGTAATTCTCTTTGATGAAATTGAAAAGGCGCATCCCGATGTATTCAATATGCTTTTGCAGATTCTCGATGACGGCAGACTCACCGACTCTCAGGGAAGAACGGTTGACTTTAAAAACACCGTTATAATTATGACCTCAAACGTAGGAGCAAGGCTTATTGTTGACAAGCAGGCAGAGTCTCTTGGATTTAAGTCTGCGGATGATAATTCAAGTAAGGAAAAATCTCAGGAGGAAATTAAAGAGGCTGTGCTTTCAGAGCTTAAAAAGTTGTTCCGTCCGGAGTTTTTAAACCGTGTTGACGACATTATTGTGTTCAACAAGCTAAACGAAGATGAAATCAAGGAAATTGCAGGCAAGATGCTTGAAAATCTTAAAAACCGTGTTAAAACAATGGATATTGATATTGATTTTACCGACAACGCAATTTCTGAAATTTCCAAGGAAGGCTTTGACGATACCTACGGTGCAAGACCTTTAAGACGTGCGATACAAAGCAAAATTGAAGACGCGCTTTCCGAAAAAATCCTTGAAGGACAAATTGCTAAAGGAAGTAAGGTAAGCTGTGACTTTAAGGACGGTCAATTCGTCTTTGAATAATATTACAATCGGATTGTATAAATTATGCAACTCCGTTTAAATATACAAGCAAGAAACCATTCAGATAAACTCCCCTTAAACAAAACAGCCGGGTAACAAGCCCGGCTGTTTTTAACATTATAGGAAATTGCTCGGTTGCGCTCGGGCATAAAAGGTTAAAGTCAGTGCAAACTGTCTGCACGAATTGCGTGTCGAGGCACTCGACTTTGTTACATAAAAAGCGGCAGAATTTAAATCTGCCGCTTAATTTTTTTAAAGTTTGTTTGACAAGGCTCTTTCAAGCCAGATGTCTGCAATATCCATAGCAAGATAAAGACTGCTTTTTTCGCTTGTCTTAATAAGCTGTTTTCTCGGAGAAAGGTCAGGGTCGGTGCAAAGAAGCTGAATTGCAACCTTGTCAGCCATTTCCATTCCGTTTTCCTCTTTTTTGGATTTTATCTGCATTCTTATAACATACTTATCTTCCATACTGCCGTAGTAAATTTCATCGCCACAGCGAACAAGGGGTTTTCCCTTGTATGTGGAAAATTCCTTTTCTGCCATAGGAATCATTCCTTTCATTAAATATTCAAATATGATTTGACCAGTGCTTCCAATAGGTCATCACGATCAATTTTACTTATGATATTTCTTGCATTGTTAAAAGTGGTGATATACGTCGGGTCTTCACTTAAAATATAGCCCACAATCTGATTAATGGGATTGTAGCCCTTTTGCTTTAATGCATCATAAACAATTGTAAGTGAACGCTTAATCTGGTCATCCTTATCCTCGTTCAGTGAGAAAATCATAGTTTTATCTAACATGGAAACACCTCCAATACAAACATATTATAATATAAATGCACAGAAATTACAAGCGTTTATTTAAAATCTTTAAAATACTGCCAAAATTCTTTACTTTTGTTAAAATTACAACAAACTGCCCGACGCTGTTTATGTTGCCGCCGGGCAGTTAAGATGTATTATTTTCTTAATTTAACGCCTATTGAGTCCAAGTTTGAAATGACCTTATCCATAATCTCCTGAACCTCAGCAGATGACAGCGTTCTTTCGTTTGAAGAAAACTCAAAGCGGACCGTAATACTGTGGACAGACTCGGTGTCGTAGGTATCAACAATTTTAGTGCTTTTAAGAATATCCGATTTAAGCTTTTGCCAGCAGTCAGTTAAGTTGCTGAAAAGGACGCCTTTTGGCATTTCAAGGCTGATATCAAAGTCAATAGTCGGGAACTTTGAAGGCTCTGAATAATCAATTCCCTCTGACTGAACAGATGAAAAATCGTTTATGTCAATTTCCGCAAAGACAATGCTTGCCTTTTTATCAATCTTTTTGCTGACAACAGGGTGAACAATACCGATTTTTCCGATTTCTTTATTATTAAGAATAATTGTATTAAGATTTACGGGATGCTCATAGCTGTGTGCAGGCTCAGCCTTTTTGTATGAAAGCGACTGATGCTTAATATCGTCTGTAATAACTGCAAGTATATCTCTGAGATTAAAATAAAGGTCTTTTACGTCTTTTGTTTTGCTGAAAAGCGTAATTGCCAGCTTTTTCTTTTCAATGCAAAGATTATTTTCGTCAACGCCCGTTACAACTCTGCCGATTTCAAAAATACCAAAGTCAGGAGAATAAGAGGTATTCAGCTTAACCTGACAAAACTGTGTGGGAATAATTGAATTTCTGATTGTTTCAATATTGGGGTTTGTTGCATTGGCAAGTCTGATATTCTTTTCAACAGGAATATTAAGGGATTTTAATTCATCGTTATATGCCCAAACATATGAATGAACTTCGTGTAAATTATATTTCTTTACGAGAATATCTTTGATTTTATCCTCATCGTGTTTGACTGTATCTGTTCTTACAGGATACAAGGGTGAACGTGTTGTGTTAATATCAAAGTTATCATATCCGTAAATTCTTGTAATTTCTTCGATAATATCTGCTTTGATTGTTACGTCCTTTGTTGCTCTCCAGGATGGAACTACAACCGAGAAGTTTTCACCGTCAAGCTTAACCTTAAAGCCAAGACTCGAAAGAGTTTTTAAAATAGTGTCATTGTCAATTTCAATTCCTGTGTAGCGGTTTACAAAGGCTTTGTCAAAGTCAAGGGTGATTGTGTCATAATGAAAAGCGTATTCATCTGTAAGAGCCGAAACAACCTTAATGTTACTGTCATATTTTTTAAGAAGATTTATAAATCTGCCGATAGCAACAGTTGTCATTTCAGGGTCAAGACATTTTTCATATCTCATTGACGCGTCTGTTCTGTGGGAAAGTCTGACGCTTGACTTACGGATTGATACAGCGTCAAAGGTTGCCGATTCAAGTGTTAATGTTGTGGTATCGTCAACAATTTCTGAGTCAAGTCCGCCCATAATTCCCGCAATTGCAACAGGAGTGTTATCGTTGCAAATCATTAATGTGTTTTCGTCAATGTTCCGCTCAACTCCGTCAAGAGTTTTGAATACAAAGGGCTTATCAAATCTTTTAATTCTGATTTTTTCAACCTTTCTTGAGTCAAAAGCGTGCATAGGCTGACCCATTTCAAGCATAAGGTAGTTTGTTAAATCAGCAAGGAAGTTTATAGCTCTCATTCCGCAGTAATAAAGTCTTATTCTCATATTTACGGGACTTACCGTTCTCTTGATATTTTCAACCTGTAAGCAGCTGTATCGCTGACAAAGGGAATCTTCAATCTTCATATCAATTTTTGAAAGGCTTTCGTATTCCTTTAAATCGGCAACATCAAGAGGCTTTAATTCTCTGCCGGCAAGTGCGGCAAATTCTCTTGCGATACCGTAGTG
>CAMFFI010000010.1 GCA_945949625.1 uncultured bacterium
GAAAGACGCCGGATTTGATTTTGATTTATAATTAATGTCAAAAATAAACCGTCGCGAGTATAATGTATGAGTATGCATAATATACGGCAGAATCAGAAAACTATAAATGGGTTGTGTTTCCTTAAATAATTTATTGTATTTGTATAAAAATTTTCAGGCTAATCCGTTAAGTTGCACAATAAAACGGCTTTGATTTTGGGTCGGAATAGTGTATCAAAACGAATTTAAAATTTTTTGTTGACCTTGTCCTTTTTTGTGGTTATAATTAATTAAAAGTTTATAGTTGTTTCAAGTTAAACAATAAATCTAAATAAGTCAGCGAGGGTTTAAAGATGTATGTTAAGGATGTATTAGTTCAAAACAAAGCCGGTTTACATGCACGTCCGGCAACTTTTTTCATTCAGAAGGCTAATGAATACAAGTCAACAATCTGGGTTGAAAAAGAAGAGAGAAGAGTAAACGCAAAAAGTCTTTTAGGCGTTTTGTCTTTAGGAATTATCGGCGGCACAACAATTAAGATTATTGCCGACGGTTCAGACGAAACCGACGCTGTTGAAGGTCTTGTTGCTCTTGTTGAGTCGGGTTTTGCTGACTGATTTTGATTGATTTTATATTTGTAACCTTGGGCGGAGTAATTCCGCCCTTTTTTACTTTACAAAATGCGGCGAAACTGTCAAGCGAAACAGCTCTGGCAATATCTGCCTGTCTGCTCGAATTGCGTGTCGAGGCACTCGATTTTTTTACTTTATAAAAAACTGCTCGGTTGCGCTCGGGCATAAAAGGTTACAGTCAGTACAAACTGTCTGCACGAATTGCGTGTCGAGGCACTCGACTTTCGTTATAAATCGTTATAAACTATATTCGGTTGTTCGGTGAATTTATGAATGAAAAAATAAAAGCCTTAAGAAAAAAGGCAATGGCGCTCCCTCTTTCTCCGGGAGTGTATATAATGCACGATAAAAGCGGAAAAATTATATATATCGGTAAGGCTAAAGCTCTTAAAAACCGAGTAAGTCAGTATTTTGGCTCACAAAATAATCATCCCGAAAAAGTAAGGCGTATGGTGGATAATGTTGACGATTTTGAGTACATTATTACTGACAGCGAATTTGAAGCATTGATTTTGGAATGCAGTTTAATAAAACAGCACACTCCGAAATACAACATTCTTTTAAAGGACGACAAGGGCTATAGCTATATACGAATAAGCAACGATAAATGGAGAAGAATCTCCTATACACTGCAAAAGCAGGAAGACGGAGCAGTCTATATAGGACCTTACAAAAGCAGTTATTATGTAAAAAATGCTGTGGAGGAGGCTGTGAAAATATTTAGACTTCCCACCTGCAACAAAAAATTTCCCGAAGATTTCAGAAAAGGAAGACCTTGTCTGAACTTTCATATAAAACAGTGTATGGCGCCCTGTACAGGCAGAATAAGCTTTAAGGAGTATGACGAAAGCGTAAATCAGGCAATTGAATTTTTAAAAGGCGGAAGCTCACAGTCAATAAAGCAACTGACGGAAGAAATGAATATTGCATCGGAAAAGCTTGAGTTTGAACGTGCGGCAAGAATAAGAGATAAAATTCAGGCTGTAAAAAATATGGCAACAAAGCAGAAGGTGGTTGCAAATAAAATTAAGGACCAGGATGTAATCGCCCTTGTGTCTGACGGCGAAAAAGGCTGTTTTCAGATTTTCAGATTTGAAAACGGAAGTCTTGTTGACAGAGAAAGCTTTATTGTAAACGGAGTTACCGGTCAGGAGGAAGAAATAAGCGAATTTATCGTTTCTTATTATACAATGAGGAGTGATTTGCCTAAAAACGTAACTCTTGACAGAGAAATTTCCGACGCAGAGGTTATTGAAAAATGGCTTTCCGAAAAAAGAGGAAACCGTGTGTATATAACTGTTCCCCAAAGAGGCGAACAGGCACAGCTTGTTCAAATGTGCAAAAATAATGCGGCGGAGGCTGTTGCTCAGCTTAAAGGAAGGACAAGCAGAGAATACTCCGTGCTGGAGGATTTAAAAAATCTTCTGGGACTTGAAAAAATACCGGAATATATTGAATCCTATGATATTTCAAACCTTGCAGGCAGTGAAAATGTTGCAGGTATGGTTGTATTTGAAAAGGGGAAGCCCTTAAAATCGGCATACAGAAAATTTGAAATCAAAGGCTTTTCTGGACAGGACGACTACGCCTCAATGGCAGAGGTCATTACAAGGCGTTTTGACGAATATGAAAAAGAAAAGCACACAAATGACGGCTTTGGCAGAATGCCTGATTTAATTTTACTGGACGGCGGTAAGGGACAGGTTGCGGCTGTAAAGCAGGTTTTTGAAGAAAAAAATATAAGTGTTCCGCTGTTCGGTATGGTAAAGGATTCAAAACACAGAACAAGAGCAATTACCAATGAAGGCAGGGAGATTTCCATAAGCTCCAACAGACGTGTGTTTACATTTGTCAGCTCCGTTCAGGATGAGGTGCACCGCTTTGCAATTGGATATCATCATCAAAGAAGGAAAAAGAATACCTTTAAAAGCTCACTGACCGATATTGATTATGTGGGAGAAACTCGGGCAAAATCCCTGCTGAAGTTTTTCAGAACAATAGAGAATATAAAAAATGCAGATTTACAGGAGCTTGAACAGGCGCCTAAAATGAACAAAAACGCGGCAATTGCTGTATATAATTATTTTCACAAAACGGATTAACACCTTAAAGATACAGCGTTCAAAAAAAATTTACAAATATTTACGATTTTTTTACAATAATTCTTATAGTTAATTATAAAGGTTACAAATTTGTGATACAATAGTATGCAATACAAAAGGAGTATGTTATGAGAGTTATCACAGGCACAGCAAAAGGCAGACAGCTTGAAACCTTGTCGGGAGAGGACGTAAGACCTACTACAGACAGAATCAAAGAGGCTGTTTTTTCAATTGTTCAATTCCAAATTCAGGGAAGAAGCTTTCTTGACCTTTTTGCAGGCAGCGGACAAATGGGTATTGAGGCATTGAGCCGCGGTGCGGAAAGTGCAACCTTTGTGGACAACCGAAGACAGTCTGTTGAAATTGTAAAGAAAAATCTTGAAAAAACAAATCTGTCGGCTAATGCAAAGGTTTTTAATATGGACAGCTTAAGCTTTTTGTCTATGAAAAAGGACAGCTACGATTTGGTTTTTCTGGACCCTCCGTATAAAACGGGATTGCTCCAAAGTGCGCTGGAGTCGGTGACAGGCGTTGTTAAGAAAAGCGGTATTATTATTTGCGAAAACCCTGTTGACGAGCAGCTTCCGGAACAGCTTTCTGATTTTCTCCTTGACAGAGCGTACCGCTATGGTAAAATAAAGATAACAACCTATAAGCATAGGGATTTTATCTGAGGTGAATGAATTGGGAACTTCTGTGATTTGTCCCGGCAGCTTTGACCCTGTTACGCTGGGACATATTGACATTATAAGCAGAGCGTCAAGAATGTTCGACCATGTTATAGTTGCTGTTCTGGTAAATCCTGCAAAGGAAAAACCGAGCTTTTCAATTGACGAAAGAATCTATCTTCTTCGCGAAGCCACAAAGAATTTAAAGAACATTGAGATTGACAGCTTTGACGGACTTCTTGCGGATTATGCAAAAAAGCGTCAGGTTACCGCTATCGTTAAGGGACTCAGGGCGGTGTCTGACTTTGAATATGAATTTCAGATGTCCTTGACAAATAAAATGCTTAATCCCGGCTTGGAAACCATTTTCCTTACCGCCGAGGCTAAATATATGTATTTAAGCTCAAGTATGGTTAAGCAGGTCGCCTCTTTCGGCGGTGATATAAAGGGTTTTGTTCCGGATTGTGTTCTGGATAAAATAGTTGAAAGACTTTCAACAAAAAGATAAGTGAAAATTAATTTATTACATAATTAATAAGGAGAGTGGAAACCAATGAAAATGGAAGATTTGGTTAATGAACTTCAGGAAATGGTGAATGACGCTAAAGGTATGCCTTTTGCAAGCGATAAGGTAATGCTTAGCCGAGATACTGTTTTAGATATTCTTGATGAAATTGAAGACGCTGTTCCTACTGAAGTCAGACAGGCAAAGAATATAGTAAACGACAGAAACCAGATTTTATCACAGGCAAAAAAAGAGGCTGAGGAAATCATCAAGCAGGCTGAGGAACGCAGAAAGGCTATGATTAATCAGCACGAAATCACAAAGCAGGCTCAGGCTCAGGCTGTTGAGATTTTAAGCGAAGCAAAGTCAAAGGCTGCCGGCGTTAAGAAAGCCGCTAACCAATATGTTGACGATATGATGAAGACCGTTGAGGACTCGCTTGCAAAGCAGTATAACGAAATCAAGAAAACAAGGCAGAATATTCTTGATACACAGAAAAAATCTGCAAGATAAAATTGATTTTAAAACCTGACTAAAAGCTTTTAATCAGAAATTAGTATGAATTTAAAATTTTTATCCCCGAGGCTTACGCTTCGGGGATTTTTTTTGCATTGTTGGAATTGCTCGGTTGCGCTCGGGCATAAAAGGTTTGTATTATCAACCTGTCTGCTCGATTATTTTGGAGGTTTTTTAGGACAACCGCAAGGGTTGTCCCTACTGTCCGAATTGCGTGTGGAGGTACTCGACTTTTTTATGCTTTTTTGGGAAAAATATTGAGAAAAGCATTATCGACTTAAGAAAAAGAATAAAAAATTAAAAAAATTATCAAAAAAGTAACATTATTCTTGCTTTTTGAATAAAAGTAGATTATAATATAAAAAAGTGGCATTTGGTGTCAATGCGTGTATATTAAGTGTCACTTAAGTGCATTTGCTTATATGATTTTTAAGGAGGCGGTAAAATTGTTTACAGGAACATCATTTCATTCAATTGATTCAAAAGGCAGAATAGTTTTGCCGCTGAAATTCAGAGAAGAGCTTGGCGAAGCATTTTATATTACGAAAGGCTTTACGGATTGTGTTCAGGTAATGTCAAAGGAACAATTTGAACATTTAAGACAACAAATCCGTATGCTGCCTGCCAACAGTGCAATGAGTCTTCAATATGTAATGATTTCCCCTGCGGTTGAGGTTTCTCCGAATTCACAGGGAAGAATCCCGATTCCCCAGACGCTGAGAGAAGCTGCCGGACTTGAAAAGGACGCAGTCGTTGTGGGAATGGATACCCGTGTGGAGATTTGGGATAAGGAAAGATTCGATAAATTTATTTTGTCCCAGCAGCAGAATCTTAACGAGGCTCTGGGAATGTTAAGATTATAAGGTGTCAGATATGAAGTTTTCACATATTCCTGTTTTGCTTGAAGAAACCATTACCGGTTTAAACATTAAGCCTGACGGAATTTACGTTGACGGCACAGCAGGCGGCGGAGGTCATTCTTCCGAAATTTTAAAAAAACTAAAAAACGGCAGACTTTTTTCCATAGATCAGGATCCCGACGCAATCCAAACAGTTACGGAAAGGTTTAAGGATAACCCAAATTCTGTGATTTTGCAGGGCAATTTTTCTGATATGAAGGAATTGCTTGAAGAAAAACAGGTTTACGCTGTTGACGGTGTTCTCCTTGATATTGGTGTTTCTTCTCACCAGCTGGACACTGCCGAAAGGGGTTTTTCCTTTCACGAGGATGCGCCTCTTGATATGAGAATGAGTCAAAAGGGCGAAACAGCCGCTGGTTTGGTGAATAATTTGAGTTTTGAAGAGCTTTCAAAAATCATTTATACCTACGGCGAAGAAAAATACGCCGGTTCAATTGCAAGAGCAATTATAAAAGAGCGTGAAATTTCGCCTGTTGAAACAACTTCAAGACTTGCAGAAATTATAAAAAGCTCAGTACCGCAAAAGGTAAGGCGAGACGGTCATCCCGCAAGAAAAACCTTTCAGGCGCTGAGAATTGCTGTTAATCACGAGCTAGAAGCTCTTGAAAAAGGCTTGGATGAGGCCTTTGAAATTCTAAAGCCTCAAGGAAGGCTTGCGGTTATAACCTTCCATTCTCTTGAGGACAGAATAGTAAAGCATAAAATGGCAGATTGGTTTCAGGGCTGTACCTGCCCAAAGGATTTTCCCGTATGCGTTTGCGGAAATAAACCCAAGGCAAAAGCTGTTACCAAAAAGCCCATTACAGCAAATTTGCAAGAATTAAACCAAAATCCACGTTCAAGAAGTGCAAAACTTAGAATATGTGAAAAAATTTAAAATAATTGCTCTGTACTATGGACAAACAGAGGTTTTTGTAGTAAAATATAACAAGATTGTAAAGAATGTTACAACACAAGAAATTGTGGATTTTATTTAATTAATACACAAGATATTCGAAAAAAGAAATAAAATAAACGTAATCAACAACTAAATAATTAAAAAGAATTAAAAATTGTTAAAATTTTGTTATTTTATTATTTTTAAAGAAAAATAAGTAAAATTTACAACAATTCAGTAGAAAAAGTACATTAGTTTTCAGGTAACCTTAAGAGGTGTTTTAATATGGCATATAACGAAAAAACAACTGCCTATGATTTGTCTTTGTTTGAAACATCGGCAGAAGAAAAAATAAAAAAGAAAAAACAAAAAAATAAGGCTAAGGTAGTAAAACTGCCCGAGGATGAAATACATAAAATCAGATTTCGCAAGCATAATCCGTTCAAAATGGCGGCGGGTGCGCTGTCGGTTGGCGTAATTACTGCGGTTATCATCGCTATAATTATGGGACAGGTTCAGCTTACAGAACTGAATCAACAGATTATCACGGCGCAAAATCAGCTTTCGGACCAGCAGAGTGTTTACACTCAGACTCAGATGGCTGTGCAGTCTAATCTTTCAACATCCGGCATACAGGAATATGCCGAGGAAACATTGGGTATGACCAAGGCGACTAACGCTCAAAAGGAATTTGTTAAATTATCCGACGGCGATAAGGCTGAAATCACCCAAGAATCAAGCGGAGATGTTTTCAGCTGGATTTCAAATGCAATTTCAAATCTTTGGTCATAACATTTTGACAAACTTAATATAAGTATGTTATGAGGAAACAAGAGTTGAGAGTTTAATCTTAACTCTTTTTTCGATAATTATGAATTGATTTGTGTAAATAATATCAGAGAAAGGGGCAGATTGCTTTGGCAAAAAACTATGTAAAATACCATAAAAAAACTGATGTCGGCCCCAATCAAAGGCTCAGACGGCGTTCGGTGTTTCTTATACTTTTAATATTGGTTGCAGGCTTTGGCGCTGTTATTGCAAGGCTTGCCTATCTTCAGCTTGTTCAGGGAAGTTATCTTCAGGAAAAAGCGGTAGAGCAGCAGCTGACCGATACAACAGTCAGTGCAAAAAGAGGAACTATTTACGATACAAACGGAAAGGTTCTGGCACAAAGCGCTTCGGTATGGAAGGTTGTGCTTGCACCTGCTTATTTTGAAACAGAAGAACAGAGGGTTCAGGTTGCCAAGGATTTGGCGGAAATACTTGAACTTGATGAAAATGACGTATATGAAAAAACAAAGCAGAACAGCTATTATGTTGTTGTAAAAAGAAAAATTGAAAGCGATACAAGAGAAGAAATCATCAAGCTTCAGGAAAAAATAGAAGAAGAATATAATCTTTCCAATGTAATACAGCTTCTTGACGATTATAGAAGATATTATCCCTACAATGACCTTGCCTCAAGCGTAATCGGATTTACAGGAAGCGACGACCAGGGACTTGAGGGCGTTGAGTATCAGTATGACAGCTATTTAACGGGAACTCCCGGCAGAATAGTTACTGCACAAAACGCAAACGGAACGGATATGCCTTTCCAATATGAGCAGAATGTAAAAGCAGAGGACGGAAACAGCATTTATTTGACAATTGATGAAACAATTCAGTCTATCTGCGAAAAATATATGAAAAAGGGTATCGAGGACAATGCTGTTGCAAATCGCGGCGTATGTATTGCAATGGACGTTGATACAGGTGCCATTCTTGCAATGGTAACAGTCGGAGGCTATGACCTTAATAATCCTTACAAGCTTCCGGAGAATACGCAAAAAGAAATAGACGCTTTGCCGAAGGATAAGCAGGGCTCTGCAACAAGCGCGGCGCTTTCACAGATGTGGCGTAATAAAGCAATAAGCGATACCTACTATCCCGGTTCCGTATTTAAAATTATTACTGCGTCTATGGCGCTGAATGAAGGCGTGGTTGATGACAATTCAACATTTTATTGCAACGGCTCAATGACAATTGCCGACGCAAAGCCTATCCACTGCCATTTGTTAAGCGGTCACGGAACGCAGAATTTTACTCAGGCAATATGTAATTCCTGTAACCCTGCCTTTATTCAGATTGGACAGAAAGTTGGTACGGAAAAATACTGGCAGTATTATCAGAGCTTTGGCTTCAGTGAAAGAACAGGCATTGATTTGCCCGGTGAATCCGAAGATATTTTCTTCAGTCAGGACGGCTCAATGACTTCTGTTGATTTAGCTGTTGCATCTTTCGGTCAGGGTATTTCAATTACTCCTATCCAGATGATAACCGCTTGTGCGTCTGTTGCAAACGGCGGATATCTTGTTCAGCCCTATGTTGTAAGACAAATAGTAAACAGCGAAGGAAACGTAATTGAAAATGTTGACAACAAAATAAAAAGACAGGTTATTTCAAAAGAAGTATCCGATAAGATGAATGAAATACTTGAGTACAACTCAACAACAGGCGGCGCCAATAACGGATATATTGCAGGCTACCGTGTGGCGGGAAAAACAGGTACTTCCGAAAAGCTTACTTCAACAAACGGAAGTGAAGACTATATTGCTTCTTTCTGCGGCTATGCACCGGCTGACGACCCTAAAATTGCAATGCTTGTATTCTTTGATACGCCTACCGGAGCTTCCTATTACGGAAGTCAGGTTTCATCACCTGTATTCATTAACATAATGTCCGAGGTTCTTCCGTATCTTCAGGTTCAGGCAGAATATTCAGATGAAGAAATGCAGTATGTGGATACAACGGCAGGAGCATATGTGGGTATGTCTGTTGAAGAGGCAAAGTCAAAGGCAACAGAGGCAGGCTTTACCACAACCGTTAAGGGTGACGGCGATAAGGTCGTATCTCAGATTCCGGCTGTGTCGGCGAAAATTCCTAACGGCGGTAATATAGTGCTTTATACCGACTCTTCAAGTGAGAAAGAAAAGGTAACCGTTCCCGACCTTGTAGGATATTCAATCAGCGAGGTTAACTCAATTGCTTCAAACAGCGGAGTCAATGCAAGCATCTCCAATGCCGGTGCGTCCTCGGCGGTAGTTTCCGTATCTCAGGATATTGAACCGGGAAAAGAAGTAAGTCCGGGTACTGTTGTTACTGTTAAATTTGCAGCGTCTGAAACACTAAATGACTAATGAGGGTATATGAGAATGATTTCTTTTGCAAATGCAGTTAATGAGCCGCTGAAAAAGCTTATTGATACATTCACTTTTAAAAGCGGCTTTAAATCAGACAAAAAGGTTTTGCTTTTAGCTGACAAAACAGAGGATATTCAAAGCGGTTTTGACATTTACGTTGTTCCCTTTGGTACAAAAATCAACGAAACGGGAAAAGTCGTCACATATTCTCTTTCAAACAACAATGCCGATGTTGTTTCGATTAATATTCAGAATCACTCTCAGAGTAAAAGCTTTGAAATTATGACAAACAGCGGTATGGGCAGGGCTTTTATTAACAATAAAAACAACGTGTCCGTTGAAAACGTACTGATGTGTGCGTCTGTGTTTTATGCTTTGGGAATGGATTTGTTTAATATTTTAGATGTGCTTAACGGCTTTTTAAAATAAAGTCAGAAGGAAGTTATATTGAAAGGGACGATTTATTTATGGTTTACGGAGTTTGGACTTTATTGACGGCGGCGGTTTCCTTTGGAATTACCGCTTTGCTGGGAAAATATTTGATACCTTACCTTCATAAGCTGAATTTTGGACAGACAATTCTCGAAATAGGTCCTAAATGGCATGAGAAAAAACAGGGAACTCCCACTATGGGCGGAATAATGTTTATTGTAGGCATATGTGTTTCTGCAATTGTAAGCGTTTCTCTGTTTATAGCCTTTGGTTCAAATTTCTTTGAAATGTACCTGCCGGATATGTCGCGTCAGACCGTATTTATTTTTACAGGCTTAGGTATGGCGCTGTGCTATGGTATGGTTGGTTTTTTAGACGATTATATTAAGGTTGTAAAAAAGAGAAATCTGGGACTTACGGCTATTCAGAAGTTAGTTCTTCAATTCGGTATTGCAATTGTTTATCTTGTTATTCTTTCTGCATTCGGCTTCGGCACAGAAACCTTAATACCATTTGTGGGTTATGTTGACATTGGATTTTTCTATTATATTTTATCTGCAATTGTAATTGTAGGCGTAGTAAATGCAGTAAATCTTACAGACGGTATTGACGGACTGGACGGTTCAATTACTTTTTTTGCCTCTTTGTCCTTTATGCTTATTGCAAGTCTTTTAAGCTATTTGGGAGTAACCGCTTTAAGCGCGGCAGTAGCAGGCGGATGTCTTGGTTTTCTTGTTTGGAATTTTCATCCTGCTAAGGTGTTTATGGGAGATACAGGCTCTCTGTTTTTAGGAGGAATTGTATGTGCCGTTGCTTTCTCCTTGAATATGCCTATACTTCTGCTACCAATAGGAATTATATATTTGGTTGAAATGTTCTCGGTAATGCTTCAGGTAACTTACTTTAAGCTTACCCACGGAAAAAGACTTTTCAAGATGAGTCCTATTCATCATCATTTTGAAATGTGCGGCTGGAGCGAGGTTAAAATTGTTGCAGTATTCAGCGCAATAACTGCAATTTTCGGAGCTTTGGCTTTCTTCCTTGTATTCTACGGAGTACAGCGGTAAATTGATTTTCAAATTTGTGTGTTTGTGTTTTTTATATATTGTGTGTGATTAATTAAACGGGAGGGATTAAGCAGTGACTTCTTTTCAGTCAATGGTTTTAAGAGCTGATGTTAACCGTATATATGACGAAAAGTACAGAGATGAACAGCATTACAAATCTGAAAAGCGTTTTATCCGTCCCGAAAAAAACAGAGGCAGGGATAAAAAGAACAAAAAAAGAGGCTGGATAGTAAGGGGAATGGGAATTGATTTGCCGTTTTGCCTTATAATTCTTGTTTTGCTGATAATCGGAATGATTATGATGTTTTCGGCAAGCTACCCCGTGGCATATTATACAATGAATGACAGCTACTATTATTTAAAACGCCAGCTTATTTTTGCAGTTATAGGCGTTGCGGTTATGCTCGGCTTATCATTCTTCAATTATAATAAGCTGCATAAAATCGCACCTCTTGTTCTGGGAATTTCTTATGTCGCTTTGTTGCTTGTTCTGGTTTTGCCTTCAAACAACGGTGTTCACCGATGGATTGGCGTTGGTACTTTTGGTATTCAGGCATCTGAGATTACAAAGTTTGCAATAGTATTGTTCTTTGCTCACTGGGGCAGTAAATATTACAACAAAATGCAATATGCAAAATACAGTATTGTGCCGGGTGTAATAATTTTCGGTACAACTGCAATGCTTCTTATTCTGGAACCCCATTTTTCCTGTACGGTAATTGTATTTATACTTACTGTTCTTATGCTTTACATATCGGGTATGAGGGTAAAATATATTGCTGTGGGTGCAGTTGGAATAATTGCAGTAATTATTGTTTTATGGCTAACCGGCGGACTGGGCTATGCGATGACACGTATGGGCGGCTGGGGTCAGGCTCTTGTTTATACAGATGAAACTATGTGGCAGGACACGTGGCAAACAAGAAATTCTCTTTATGCCATAGGCTCAGGCGGTCTTTGGGGACTGGGACTGGGACAGTCGCGTCAGAAATATCTTTATTTGCCGGAGCCTCAGAACGACTTTGTGTTTGCAATTGTGTGCGAGGAGCTGGGCTTTATCGGAGCAGTTATCATTCTTTTAATATTTGCTCTTCTTGTATGGCGCGGCATTACCCTTTCGCTGAGGGCAAAGGATAAATTCGGAAAGCTTTTGGGTATCGGCTTAACTGCCCAGATAGGCTTGCAGGTTATACTTAATATTCTTGTTATTACAGACTGGCTTCCGAATACAGGTATAAGCCTGCCGTTTTTCAGTTACGGAGGCAGCTCCCTTATAATGCTGTTGGCACAAATGGGACTTGTGCTTTCTATTTCAAGAACGGCTAACATTGAAAAACAGTAGTGAATACTGATTATTTAGAAAAAATAAAAGCTTTTTCTTAGGGGGAAAGTAAAATGAAAATTTTATTTGCAGGCGGCGGCACAGCAGGACATATTAACCCTGCGCTGGCAATAGCCGGATATGTGCGTTCAAAAAATCCCGACGCACAAATACTTTTTGTAGGAAACAGGGGCGGAATGGAGGAAAGGCTTGTTCCCGAGGCAGGCTTTGATTTTGCTCCGATTACAATCAGCGGATTTAAAAGAAAGATTTCTCCCAAGGCTTTAATGGAAAATGCAAAAACAGTAAAGCGTGTTATTACTTCTTCTTTTGAGTCAAAAAAAATCATTGAAGATTTTAAACCCGATTTATGCGTAGGTACAGGCGGCTATGTAAGCGGTCCTGTTCTCAGAAAAGCCGCAAAAATGGGAATACCGATTATAATTCACGAGCAGAATGCTTTTCCGGGCGTTACCACAAAAATGCTGTCAAAGCAGGCAAAAAGAGTAATGCTTGCAATAGAGGACGCAAAAAAATATCTTGATAAGGACTGTAAGTTTGTTGTTACGGGCAATCCTGTCAGAGCGGATATTTTAAAGGTGAACAAAGAGAATGCAAGACGTGAGCTTGGACTTGACCGACGCCCCGTGGTACTTTCATTCGGCGGCAGTCTGGGCGCAAGAAAAATTAATGAAGCTATGGCTGACGTAATCGCAAGAAGCGGTAAGGACGGAAAATATCAGCATATTCACGCTTACGGTCAATACGGAAAATGGTTCCCGGATCTTGTTAAAGAAAAAGGAACGGATATTGAAAAGTGTCCGAATCTTGATATAAGAGAATACATTAACAATATGCCTGTTTGTATGGCTGCCGCAGACGTGGTTGTAAGCCGTGCAGGTGCAATAACACTCAGTGAAATTCAGGCTATGGGAAAGCCTGCAATTCTTATTCCTTCGCCTAATGTAGCTGAAAATCACCAATATCACAATGCTATGGCTCTTGTAAATGCAGGAGCGGCAGAAATCATAGAAGAAAAGGACTTGACGGAAACTGCTGTTACAGAAAAGCTTGACAGTCTGCTGTTAAATCCGGAAAAATTAAAAGAATATTCAGAAAATTCCAGGAAAATGGCTATTACCGACGCAAACGAAAGAATTTATGCAGTAATCAAAAAAATTCTGAATATGGTATAAGCCCTTTAAGTCACGAAGCACGTTTTCAATCATAGAATATAAACGTAAATATATTCGTTTTGAAAGGGTGTTAGCTGTGTCAAGAATGCTTATTGAAGGGGCAAAAAAGCTTTCGGGAGAAGTTGAAGTTCAAGGGGCAAAAAACAGCGCTTTGCCAATTTTAGCGGCTACAATTCTCTGCAGTGGTGAGAATGTTCTTCATAACTGCTCTAATTTAAGCGATGTTGACGCGGCTGTAAAGATTTTAAGATATTTAGGCGGAAATGTAAGCCGCCACCATAAAACTATGCTTGTTACTACCGATGATATTCATCGGTATGATATACCCCACAGCTTAATGCGAGAAATGCGAAGCTCAATTGTTTTTTTGGGAGCAGTGCTTTCACGTCACAAAAGGGCAAGGCTTTCCTTTCCCGGAGGCTGTGAATTAGGTCCAAGACCTATTGATTTACATCTTAAGGCTCTCAGACAAATGGGAGCAAGTATCAAGGAACATCACGGTGTTCTTGATTGTACGGCTCCAAAGGGATTAAAAGGCACAAGGATTGCGCTTTCTTTTCCCAGTGTCGGAGCAACTGAAAACATAATTCTTGCGGCTGTAAAAGCAAGCGGAACTACAACAATTACTAACGCAGCCAGAGAACCTGAAATTTGCGACCTTGCAGAGTTTCTTAACAAGTGCGGTGCAAAAATTTACGGCGCAGGAGAGGGTACAATTGTAATTGACGGCGTTGACAGACTGGGCAGTACTCAGCATACTATCATATCCGACAGAATTGTTGCGGCAACTTTAATGTGCTGCGGTGCTGTTACCGGTTCGGAGATTTTGCTTAAGGGGATTATTTCGGAACATTTAGGCTCGGTTATTTCAACATTTGAGGAAGCCGGGTGCAAAATAGTATGCTCAAAGGGCAATATGTATTTTAAAGCTCCTCAAAGGCTGAAAGCAGTTAAAAGCATTCGCACAATGCCGTATCCGGGATTTCCTACCGACGCTCAGGCTCCTGTAATGTCGGCTTTATCTGTGGCAGAGGGAACCTCCTGCTTTGTTGAAAATATCTTTGAAAGCAGATTTAAGCACGTGGGTGAGCTTTTAAGGCTCGGCGCAAATATAAAGGTTGAGGGCAGGGTAGCTGTTGTGGAGGGTATTGAAAGCCTTTCAGGAGCGTTTGTTGAGGCGCAGGACTTAAGAGGCGCCGCATCATTAATTACAGCAGGTCTTGCGGCTGAGGGAACAACCGAGGTTGCAGGCATTAAATATCTTGAAAGAGGATATGAAAATTTTGAAGTCGTGCTTTCGGATTTAGGTGCGGCAGTAAAGAAAATCTGAAAATAAAAGGAATTTTGAAGGGAAGGAGGGTTGCTCTGTGAGTGAGAAAAAGTTATCAGGCTCTCAGCGGGCAAAATTGCAAAAAGAAAGACAAAAAATGATAAGAGAAGCAAAAAAATATCAAAAAGAAAAGAAAAAAACCGACAGAAGAACACAAAGCGGCTCTTCAGTAAATATAAATAACTTTACTTCCTCCAATAAAGTGTCTGATAAAAAGCGTGTAAAAAGCAGCGCCAAGGAGGAACAAAAGCAAAAAAAACAAAAAAGAAATATTCCGAATGTTAATAAA
>CAMFFI010000011.1 GCA_945949625.1 uncultured bacterium
AGTGAAATGAGTTTCAAAATGGCAGCTTCAATAGCGTTTAAAGAAGGCGTTTCTAAAGCAATGCCTATAATTCTTGAACCGATTTCAACTTTAAGAGCAGTTTGTAATGACGAGGCTATGGGTGACGTTATAGGCGATATTAATAAACGCCGTGGCAGAGTTTTGGGTATGAATCCGGGCGACGACGGTATGCAGGTTGTTGAGGCAGAAGTTCCAATGGCTGAAATGAGCGACTTTGCAACATATATCCGTCAGATTACTCAGGGAAGAGGCTCATATACCTTTGAGTTTGTACGATATGAGGACGCACCGTCAAATGTGGCTCAAAAGGTAATTGAAAAAGCAAAATCAGAAAATAAAGAATGACAGAATATAATGTGGGGTTGACTCAAAGCTTTTGAGTCAACCCCATATTCAAAAGGAGAAATATATGTTTATTGATATTCATATGCACACAGGCGGAGAAGCCGTAGGCTTTCATATGACAAATGATATGATTATTGAGCTTATGGAAAAATACAAGGTGGATTATGGAATGGTCTCAAACGGTGACGCGGGAGAATGTGACCATAACCAAAGGGTTCTGCCCGATAAATTTCAAAATTCACAGGAAAAGGCATTACAGGATAATATTGATTTTGCAAGAGAATATCCGGATAAAATCTGTCTTGCAGTGTGGGTTAAGCCGAAATTACAGGGTATGACCGACGAGCTTTACACTTTAATGGAAGAAAACCTTGATATAATCAAGGCAATAAAGCTTCATCCGTTTCATTCAGACACAGCTCCCACAGACTCCTCTGTAATTCCCTATCTTGAATTTGCAAAAGAGCATAATCTTGCCGTTATTTCTCACACAGGAGGATGCGAGAAAGCCTCTCCGACAAATCTATACAAAGCGGCAAAGCTTTTTCCGTCTGTTCCTTTTATAATGGCTCATATGGGATTGGGAAGTGACAACAGCGAGGCGCTTGATTTACTTGGAAAGGCTGATAATCTTTTTGGCGATACTGCGTGGGTTCCTTTGAGAACAACCCTTAAAGCAATCAAGCGATACGGAAGTAAAAAAATTATGTTTGGCAGTGACGCACCTATTGACGGGGTGGACACTTATTTATGCAATCCAAAAGGCGAACGCTCTGTTTATCAGAACTACTTTGAAAAGCTGAGAGATATGGCAGGGGACAATGCTTATGATGATATAATGTATAAAAATGCCGTAAATATTTTGAATTTGAACGTGCCAAAAGAGTAAATAAAACGACTGACAAGCTTTATTTCTGCTGTCAGTCGTTTATTTTGTATATTCTACAGTCATTTTTACAGCCGCTTTTAATCGGTCAAGAGGAGTGGAGTCTGGGTCAATATTTCTTATTTCAAGGCGTTTGGGAGGAATGTTGGAAGCACCGGGGAGAGTGTGCATACGCATATTTATTTCTTCGTGCTGAACAAGAGCAAATAGCTGGTCAATAGATTTGCATTTATCTATGGCTTTCAGCAGCTGCTGTTTGCTTTTCTTCTTTTTATATCCGTAAATCCTCATTACACATTTCTCCGTTTTTTTACACATTATATTGATTATACATTTTTTCGCCTTATTATTCAAGGTAAAAAGAGTAAAATTAAATATTTTGTTTACATAAAATTTTATTTGTGATATTCTTTTATAAAAAGCAAAGGGCGGTTAAAATATGAAAAAAAGCATACTTTGTTTAGGCTTAATATTGATTTTGGCTGGTTTTTTATGCTCTTGCGGCAAAAATCAGCAGTCCTCTTCTGAAACATCAGCATCAACCTTGCCTAAGGAAACCCAGGCGGATTCAACCTATGAAAGCAGTAATACAGAAACTTCAAGTGTTGATAAAAGCTTTAAGGCAGATAATTTTGTAAAAGACGGTCAGTTTATCAATTACGTTGAAAACGGACATACAAAAACAATTCAGGGAATTGATGTTTCGGAATACAATACTGATATTGATTTTCAGACCGTTAAAAATGAGGGAATAGATTTTGTAATGGTTCGCTTAGGCGGCAGAGGATACGGCGACAGCGGCGCTTTGTATCCGGACAAAAAAGCGCTTGAATATATAGATTCAGCAAAATCGGCAGGCTTAAAGGTTGGAGGATACTTTTTCTCTCAGGCAATTAATGAAACAGAGGCAGAGGAAGAGGCTGAATATGTAATCAATCTTTTAGAAGACGTAACCCTTGATATGCCAATCGGCTTTGACTGGGAAACAATAAAAGAGGATACCGCAAGAACAGATAATCTGGATAATCAGTCGTTAACCGACTGCGCAGCAGCATTTTGCAGAAAAATAAATGGAACAGGTAAATATTCATCTATTATATATGCAAAAGCCGATGTGTTTTCAAGGTATAATAAAGATGACCTTGCCGATTGTGATTTTTGGTTTTCGGAATATGCAGACAAGCCGTCTGTAACGGAGGGATATTCAATGTGGCAATATTCCGAAAGTGCAGAAATAAACGGAATCGGTACAACTGACCTAAATTTGTGCTTTATAAACTAATGATAAAGGATGATAACTAATGAATAAAATTGAAAGCTTTAAAGTAAACCACGATTTACTGGAACCGGGTGTTTATATTTCAAGAATTGACGGAAATATCACAACATATGATATTCGCTTTATCAAGCCTAATACTCCGCCTTTTTTGCCAAATCCCGTTATGCACACTATTGAGCATTTGTTTGCAACATATTCAAGAAACAGCAGTTATTCTGAAAATGTAATTTATTTCGGTCCTATGGGCTGCCGCACAGGCTTTTATTTTCTTGTTAAGGATTTAGAGCCTGAAAAAGCGTTACAGCTTATTAAGGATACCGTTTTAAAGTGCATTAATCATCAGGGAGATATTCCCGGAAACAGCAGACAGGAGTGCGGAAACTACCTTGAGCATGATGTAAAAGGTGCAAATGAGGCTTTGAAAAAATATTACTATTTGTTGAAAAATAAAAATATTGATGACTTAAAGTATAAAATATAATAAATTTATTATAAAATTCAAAAAAATTTCTCATTTTTATTGTCGGTAAATTACAAAAGTTCAATCTAAAGGTTGCAATTCTGTAATAACTTGTTATAATTAAAGGGTAGTTTTGTTACAAACTTGTAACAAATTATTTAGTTAGGAGAAATTTATTTTGAAAACTAAATTTATTGGTTTAGACGGTTACGGTGAAATCGAAACCCTCAAAACCACAAGAAAAATTAAAAAGCATTATGCAAAACGAACAGCAGACTTTTTTAAGAAATCCGTTCAGATGACTTATTGCTTTGCAAAAAGCTTTGAAAAGCCAAAAAGACGTGTTCCTCAGCATACGCCCACTCTTGACGCTTGTTACAGAAATGCAAGAATGGGAAAGAAAAGCGAGTATTCTGTTAAGATTCTTGATTTTTCACATACATCAAGAAAACAGCAGAAAAAGAAAAGCTACGCTGTTCATTATACAAGAGGTCTTCAGCCTATATCCGGCAACTTTTTAAAGCATAAAGCGGCTTTAGGAACAATGACAGCCAGCGTAGCCGGCGTGTTCGCTGTTCTTACCGTTTTCAGTGCTATGGGCGCAGGTGCTGCAACTGATTTTTCAGGTGAAAAGACAGCAACGCTTTCACAGCAGCTAAGCTATAATCAAAACTTTGGTGGCCAGGCGTTTATAAATACTGCAACAGCAGACAGCGCTTCACCTGTAAGTTCATCTGTTTATACAAATATTGCCCTTGCGGTTTCCGGCGATAAATCAACCACAGGTATTGCAGGACTTTACATCGACGGTAAATTTATCGGAGCGGCAGACGATGAATACAAGCTTTATGAAGAGCTTGACAGAATTCTTTCTGAATATGCCCAAGAATATGATGAAACAACCTCTGTAAAATATGAAAGTGATGTTGAAGTTAAAACAGGCGACTATAATACAGAGGAAATTGTAACTGCTAAAGAGCTTGCTGAAAAAGCAAGCAAGCTTGCAAAGATTTCTCTTACAACGGATGTGACATATGAAAGAGAAACAGACTATGACACTGACGTTGAATATGACGACTCACAAAATGAGGATTATGAAAAGGTTAAACAGGAAGGCGCAAAAGGCATTGAGAAGGTAACCTGTAAAGCAACATATGTTGACGGTGAATTGGTTGACTCTCAGGAAATCGGCGCTAAAGTAATTAAGGAGCCTGTTAATCGGATTGTTGTAAAAGGTACTAAAGAAACTTCTTCAGAGAATACTTCTTCACAGAGTGGAAACTCTGCAACAGGTTCGTTTATATGGCCTGTTCCCAATACTTATAACGTAACAAGCGGTTACGGTTATCGTTGGGGAACAATTCATACAGGAATTGATATTTCAAACGGCGTAACAGATGAAACGATTGTTGCCTCTGACAGCGGTACAGTTACTTGGGCAGGCTATGACAACAGCGGTTACGGAAATTATGTTGTAATTGACCACGGTAACGGATACCAGACACTTTACGGACATTGTAATTCGGTTTACGTTTCTCAGGGAGAATATGTATCTCAGGGACAGTCAATTGCCGGAATGGGTTCAACAGGTGATTCCACAGGAACACACCTTCACTTTGAAATCCGTCTTGGCTCTGAAAGACTTAACCCGGCAGACTTTTTTTAATAATTAAATATACAGTTAATGCCAATCCGAAAGGGTTGGCATTATTTATTAAGAATAAAAACTAAAGTCCGTATCGGCTTACTAAAGTCGGTACGGACTTTGCTTTGCATTATTTCAGCATATACTGGGCAGTGTCAATTATTGAACCTACGGCTCTCATTGCTTTGTTTGCCTGTTTTCTTATTTTTGGATTATCGTCTATCATTTTCTTGCCTGCTATTCCCATTGCAACTCCTGCAATAAGTCCCACAGACGCACCCTTTATGATGCCTGACATTTGACTTTGCATTATTATACCTCCGTTTTTATATTGCAGATATACTGCAAATTTATTGTTGTCATTTTTGACTGTTATAAAAATGATAACTTTTGGAATAATGGAATTCATATTATGACAACTTTTTTCTGATAAATAAATTATAATTTGACGAGTGCATCTTTTGCGAAAATGGAAAGTCCTACAACAAAACAGAAAAGAAGAGAAAACCAAATTGAAGGAAAAAAATGAACTTTGCAGCCAGCTGAAACAAATAGAAAAATTACTCTCCGATTATGAGGAGCTTTGCAGAAATAACATAGACAGAACGAGAAAAATAAAAACTATGGAATTGGTTTTTCGCAAAACTCTTTTGTCTATAGTATTTTTTGTTTTTATGTTAGGCTTTGGCAAACTTTGTCTGGCAGGATTCTCTGATTATCTTATTACCGTCAAATCACTTGTTTTGATTTTTTTATCATTGGTTGCTTTTATTATTATTGCTCTGTTTGACTATTTTCAAACAGAAACAAGCAAAAAGTTTTTAAGCGATGAAGAAATGCATATTTACAAAAACAACAAAAACACTTTTAAGCTGCTTAATAAGCTGTCTTTTCCAAAGGATTATATGTGCAGCGGTTTTGCAAATGCTGTTATAAATGAAATAAAAAAAGGAAAAAGTAAAAATCTTGAAGAAATTTATGCTAAATGCAGATACATTGAATTTGATATGAATTACGACAGCTCAGCCGATTATATAAAGGATAACCGAGATTATATAAACAAGGTGGTTTTATATACCGGACTTTTAAAATAGAAACCTATGGTTATTCTTGCAAAAATCTGATATAATTAAGTCAAACATTCATTTTCAGAGGTGATTATTATGTCAGTATTAAATATTGTAATGGTTGAGCCTGAAATTCCACAGAATACGGGAAATGTTGCGCGTACTTGTGCGGCGACAGGCGCAAGACTCCACCTTGTAAAGCCGCTGGGCTTTGAAATCAGCGATAAGTATTTAAAAAGAGCAGGACTGGATTACTGGAATTTGCTGGATATTACATATTATGAGGATTTGCAGGATTTTTTTGAAAAGACAAAAGGCGGAAATTACTTTTATTTTTCAACAAAAGGCACACACATTCACTCGGACGCTGAATATCCGGACAATTCATATTTGCTTTTCGGAAAAGAAACGAAAGGCTTGCCCGAGGAGCTTTTGCTGAAAAATCAGGATAAAACCTTGAGGATACCGATGATTGATGAGGCGCGCAGTCTGAATCTGTCAAATTCTGTGGCAATTGCTGTTTATGAGGTTTTACGCCAATGGAATTATCCTCGGTTACTTTGTAAAGGTCAGCTTCACAACCATAAATGGGAAGAAGTTTAAAGGAATTTTGCTTTTATATTGCAGATAAATTAATAAATTTACTTTTGTTGATAAGGCATCGGTTTTTGTTTGAAGTGTCATTGGGTATTTTTGGAATAAAAACTGTAAATTCTTACTTGTTTATGTATAATAAACAATACTTTTAAATAATTTTAATTTTTTTTAAATAAAAACTATTGCAAATTTTTTTAATAAGTGGTATTATACAAGAGTAGTAAAACTGAATTGAAGTTTTTACTAATCGGTTGAAATTAAAAAAGTATCAACAAAGGAGACAGTAAACGTGAAAAAAGTATCAAAACTCGTTGCTTTAGGCTTGGCAGGATGCTTAGCTGCATCAGTATGTGCAGGCTGCGGAAGCAACAACGCTTCAAGCGGTGAAAGTAAAAAAGAAGAAGCTGCAAAGGGTAAGGTTTATTATCTGAACTTTAAGCCTGAGCAGGATGAGCAGTGGCAGTCTTTAGCAAAGGCTTATACTGAAGAAACAGGTGTTAATGTACAGGTTGTTACAGCAGCTGAGGGTACATACGAGCAGACATTGACTTCAGAAATGGATAAGTCAGACGCTCCTACATTGTTCCAGGTTAACGGTCCTGTTGGCCTTACAAACTGGAAAGACTACTGCTATGACCTTAAGGATTCAGACCTTTACAAGCAAGTAACAAGCGACGATTTCGTTCTTAAAGAGGGCGATTCTGTTTACGGTGTTGCTTATGTTGTTGAAACATACGGCATTATCTACAACAAAACATTACTTAACAAATATTTTGAGTCTGATTTTGCAACAGTTAAATCTGCTGACGAAATCAACAGCTTTGACAAATTAAAGACAGTTGCTGAAGAAATTCAGGCTAACAAAGACGCTTTAGGCGTTGACGGCGCATTCACATCAGCAGGTATGGACGCTTCTTCTGACTGGAGATTTAAGACACACCTTGCTAATATGCCTATCTACTATGAGTACAAAGATAAAGGCATTTCTTCAACAGACGCTATTGAGGGCAAATACCTTGATAACTACAAGCAGATTTGGGACTTATACATCAACAACGCTACCTGCGATAAGACAGCTCTTGCAAGCAAAACAGGTACAGACGCTGAAACAGAGTTCAAGACAGGCAAGGCTGTATTCTTCCAGAACGGTACTTGGGAATATGACGGATGTAAATACAACGAAGATGCTAAAGAAGGCTTAAAGGACGAAGAGTTCGGTATGCTTCCTATTTACATCGGTGCTTCCGGTGAAGAAAAACAGGGCCTCTGCACAGGTTCTGAGAACTATTGGTGTGTAAACAAGAATGCATCAGAGGATGACATCAAGGCTACTCTTGATTTTGTTAACTGGTGTGTAACAAGCGATAAGGGTACAAAAGCTCTTGCTGACGATATGGGATTTGTAATTCCTTTCAAAGCAGCTAAAGAAGCTACAAACCCATTGGTAGCAATTGCTAATCAGTATGTTTCAGACGGAAAAGAGCCTGTTTCTTGGAACTTCTCTTCTATTCCTTCAGAAACATGGAAAAACGGTGTTGGCACAGCTCTTACACAGTATGCAGCAGGCACAGGCGACTGGAATGCCGTTGTAACTGCTTTTGTTGACGGTTGGAAAACAGAATACGCAGCAGCCAACAAATAAAATTTAACGCACTTAAAAGAGGAGCGTATTCCGCTCCTCTTTTTTAAACCCTGGCTTTGGGGGAGGGACCCTAATTGATTAAAAAAAATAAAAGATATTTTCTTATATTCGTTTTGCCAACATTGGCAGCGTTTATAATGGCGTTTGTGTGGCCTTTCTTTCAGGGAATTTACTTATCATTTTGTAAGTTTGTAACAACAAGTAATGCGACTTTTGTCGGATTTGACAACTATATTGCAGCTTTTCAGGACGAGTCCTTTTTAAGTTCATTCTGGTTTACAGTTGCTTTTGTAATTGTTTCCGTGGTATTTATCAATGTATTTGCATTTATTATCGGTTATGTACTTACAATGGGAATAAGAGGTTCCAATATCTTCAGAACCACATTCTTTATGCCTAACCTTATCGGCGGTATCGTTTTAGGATATATCTGGCAGCTTATTTTTAACGGTATTCTTTTAAATTACGGCAAAACCATAGTTTCAGACGCAACCTTTGGTTTTTGGGGACTTATCATACTTATGTGCTGGCAGCAGGTAGGTTATATGATGATTATTTATATTGCCGGATTTCAGGGAATTCCAAACGATTTGTATGAAGCGGCAAAAATCGACGGTGCAAGCAAGCCCCAGCTTTTAAGAAAAATTACAATTCCTATGATGATGCCTTCTATTACAATTTGTACTTTCTTAACTTTGACAAACTCATTTAAACTGTTTGACCAGAACCTTGCTCTTACAAACGGTTTGCCGGGTGTTGTCGGAGCAACAGGCACAACGGTTTACAAAACACAGATGCTTGCTCTTAACATTTATAACACCTTCTATCAGAATGCTAATACCCGTGGTGTAGGACAGGCAAAGGCTGTTATGTTCTTTATTATAGTTGCAGCAATTGCTCTGATTCAGCTCTACTGCACAAGGAAGAAGGAGGTACAGCAATAATGGATGCTACAAAGAAAAAAGGTAAAATGTCAAAAACCATATTAACCATTGTTTTTTCAATTATTGCTGTATTTTATGTTTCTCCAATCTTTATTGTACTTATCAACTCCTTTAAGCTTAAATCAAAAATAAGCTCCCAGCCATTCAGTCTGCCAAATGCAGAGTCATTTGTTGGATTTGATAACTACGCAAACGGTATTTTCTACGGCAATTATCCTTTTTATAAATCTGTATTAATCAGCTTATTTATTACTGTTTGTACTGTATTTGTAATTTTAATATGCACCTCAATGTGCGCTTGGTATCTTTCAAGAGTTAATAATCTTTTGTGTAAAATAATCTATTATTTTTGTATATTCTCTATGATTGTACCGTTCCAGATGGTTATGTATACTCTTTCAAAAACTGCCGATAATCTGGGACTTAACACTCCTTGGGGAATCATTATTGTTTACCTTGGATTCGGTGCGGGACTTGCTGTATTTATGTTTACGGGATTTGTAAAATCCATACCTATTGAGATTGAAGAAGCCGCCAGCATTGACGGAGCAGGTCCTCTCAGAACCTTCTTCGGCGTGGTTTTACCTATTATGAAGCCTACTTTTATTTCGGTAGGTATTCTTGAAACAATGTGGATATGGAACGACTATCTGCTTCCTTATCTTGTACTTGATATTAAGAAGTACAGAACAATTCCTATTCATATTCAGTACCTTAATGGCAGCTACGGACAAACTGATTTAGGCGCAATTATGGCACTCATAATTCTCAGTATTATTCCGATTATTATCTTCTACTTTGTTTGTCAGAAGCACATCATCAAAGGTATTGTTGCCGGTGCTGTTAAAGGATAATAAAAAACAATTATTAAAGCTGTTTTGGTGTATTGCCAAAACAGCTTTTTTACATTATAGGAAATTGCTCGGTTGCGCTCGGGTATAAAATGTTGCAGTCAGCACAAACTTTCTGCACTAATTGCGTGTCGAGGCACTCGACTTTTGTAAAAAATTAAGAATTTATCGTTTATTTATAATGTTTTTAATATTCATATCTTGACTAAATTTCAAAATAACAATATACTTAAATGGAAAGGAGAAATTAATATGAAAAAAATGTTTACAAAACCAATATCGGTTGTTTTGTCGGTATTACTTGCATTTTCTGCTTTGACGTTTTCTTTGTCAAATGTGGATTTCAACGCGGTTACGGTACAGACAGAACAAGCCGAAGCGTCGGCGAATCCTTACGGATTAACCGAAAAAGTTAAGGACGGTTCTATTCTTCATGCTTGGTGCTGGTCCTTTAACACAATCAGAGAAAATCTTCAGAATATTGCAGAAGCAGGTTACACTTCGGTGCAGACATCGCCGATTAACCAATGTAAAGTCGGCGACAACGGCGGTATGGAGCTTTACGGCAACGGCAAATGGTACTATCATTATCAGCCAACCTTATATACAATCGGCAACTATCAGCTTGGAACGCCGGAAGAATTCAAAGCCTTATGCGCTGAGGCTAAAACATATGGTATTCATATTATTGTTGACGTAGTAGCAAATCACTGCTCGAGCGATTATAATGCAATTTCCTCAGAAATCAAAAATATTTCCGGCGGTGCTTTCCACGACAGTTTCGGTATCGGCGATTACAATAATCGTTACCAGTGTACCCAAGGTCAGCTTTTAAATCTTTATGACCTTAATACCCAGAACACCAATGTTCAGCAGATGATTTTAAATTATCTCAAAAGCTGTGTTGAAGCAGGTGCAAGCGGCTTCCGCTATGATGCGGCAAAGCACATTGAACTGCCTGACGACCAGCCTGTTGACGGACATAATTTTGCAAGTGATTTTTGGCCGGTAGTGCTTAATAACGGCTCTGAATTCCAGTACGGTGAGATTTTACAGGATTCAGGCAGCAGAACAGCGGCTTATTCTCAGTATATGAGCGTTACGGCTTCAAGTTACGGACATAATTTAAGGAGTGCTGCGGAAAACGGTAATTTTAAAGCCTCAAATCTGGAGGACTATTGTTCAGACGGCGCCGCAACAGATAAGCTGGTAACATGGGTTGAATCTCACGATAATTATACAGGCGACGGTACATGGTCAAAGCTTGACAATCAGGATATCAGACAGGCGTGGGCTGTAATTGCTGCAAGAGGAGATACAACTCCGTTGTTTTTCAGCAGACCTGACGGCAGCAGTACAACTAACCAGTGGGGTAAAAATCAAATTGGTATTGCAGGCGACGATAACTACCGTCATCCTGAGGTTATGGCAGTTAATCAGTTCAGGAATGCAATGGTAGGATTGCCTAATGAGCTTTCTAACCCTACAGGCGACAACAGTGTATTGATGATTGAACGCGGAAGTGCAGGCGCTGTTATTATAAATGCGTCAAAAAATGACGTAACACTTGATTTTTCAACAGACGTTGCAGACGGTTCATATACCGATGAATCAACAGGAGCTCCTGTAACAGTAAAAGACGGTAAAATGAGCGGAACTGTAAAAGCAGGTGCTGTGGCTGTAATTTACAACAGCGAGCTTGTAAAACAGCCCACAGTTTCAATCTCTCAAAGCGGAGGACAATTCAGAGGCACTTTAAGTCTTACGCTTACAGCACGCAATACAACAGAGGCTACATATAAGATTGGCAATAATTCTCCGGTAAAATATGTATCCGGTGATACAATTACAATTGGTGCTGATATGGCTGAAAACACCTCGGTTGATATTACTCTTTACGGCAAAAATGATGAAGGGGAAACTTCAAAGACCTACACCTTTACAAAGATTGCACAGCCTGTTCTTGAAGGAGAAACAGTAGTTTACTTTGACAACAGCAGCTACAACTGGGATACTGTAAATGTTTATGCTTATTACCGCAACGGCAGCGGAGATGTTGTTAACAATGAATCCTGGCCCGGAGTTGCAATGACTGATTTAGGCGGCAATATGTACGGATATGAGCTTGATGAAAGCTGGGATTACTCAACGGCTTATGTTATTTTCAATAACGGCACGGGAACACAATATCCCACAAATGTAGGATATGAGGTGAAAAAGGGCGACAGCAAAATATTCAACGGCAACGGACTTGATGATTATGTAGTTGATGTACCGGTGACAGAGCCTGTTACAACGCAACCCGTAACCACAGAGCCTGTCACAACTGAGCCTTCGGAAGAAATTATGGGCGACGTAAACGGTGACGGAGTTGTTAATATATTTGACGCAACCGAAATACAGCTTTATGCCGCAGAGCTTAAAAGCTTTACAGAACAGCAGAAAAAGCTTGCAGATGTATATGCCGACGGAGAAGTCAATATTTTTGACGCAACGCAAATTCAGCTTATTATTGCAGAGTTAGCTTAATCGGCCATAACTTTTATATTATAAGGACAGCTTCGGCTGTCCTTGTTTTATATATAGTATGTTTTCTGCAACTAACGCAGATAATATTGTAAATTATTTGGATTTTATATAGAGAAATTGAAAAAATTGGGTTAAACTATTGATAATATTGCGGATTTGTTATATAATTAACTATATCTGTAAAATGTGTAATTTTGCAATATACTAATATGAATGTGAAAGGATGCAATAACAATGAAATTAAACAAAGTTACTGTTGACGACATTAACGTAAAAGGAAAAAAAGTTCTTGTTCGTTGTGATTTTAACGTACCTCTTAAAGACGGCGTTATTACAAACGATAACAGAATTACAGCCGCTTTACCAACAATTAAAAAATTAATTGAGGACGGTGGAAAAGTAATTCTCTGCTCTCACTTAGGTAAGCCAAAGAACGGTCCCGAAGAAAAATTCTCTCTTGCACCTGTTGCCGTAAGACTTTCAGAGCTTTTGGGCAAAGAGGTTGTATTTGCAAATGATGATAATGTTGTAGGCGAAAATGCAAAAAATGCTGTTGCCAATATGAATGACGGCGATGTTGTTCTTCTTCAGAACACACGTTTCAGAAAAGAAGAAACAAAGAACGAAGAGCCCTTCTCTTCAGAGCTTGCTTCACTTGCAGATGTATTTGTTATGGACGCTTTCGGCAGTGCTCACAGAGCTCACTGCTCAACAGTAGGCGTTACTGCTCACGTTAAGGAAACAGCAGTAGGCTATCTTATGCAGAAAGAAATCAACTACCTTGGAAATGCAGTAGAAGATCCTGTAAGACCTTTTGTTGCTATTCTCGGCGGTGCAAAGGTTGCAGACAAGCTTAATGTTATTGCAAACCTTCTTGAAAAATGCGATACACTTATTATCGGCGGCGGTATGGCTTATACATTCCTTAAAGCTATGGGCAAGGAAGTTGGTACTTCACTTGTTGACGATACCAAGATTGAGTACTGCAAGGAAATGATTGAAAAGGCTGAAAAGCTCGGCAAAAAGCTTTTGCTCCCTGTTGATACACTTATTACAGACGCTTTCCCTGACCCGATTGATAAGCCAATCGACGTTGTAGATGCTTCGGTTGACGCTATCCCTGCTGACAAAATGGGACTTGACATCGGTCCTGAAACCTCAAAGCTTTTTGCAGAGGCTGTAAGCAGTGCTAAAACAGTTGTATGGAACGGACCTATGGGCGTTTCCGAAAATCCGTCACTTGCTAACGGTACAATTTCTGTTGCAAAAGCTCTTGCTGATACAGACGCTACAACAATTATCGGCGGCGGCGACAGTGCAGCAGCAGTAATCAACCTTGGATTTGCTGATAAAATGAGTCATATTTCCACAGGCGGCGGCGCTTCTCTTGAATATCTTGAGGGTAAAGAGCTTCCGGGTATTGCAGCTATTGCAGATAAATAATTAAATAAACAAAAGGGCGGGCGTTCTGTTCGCCCTTAGCTTATTGATAAACATTAAGACCTTGAAAGCAAGTTTGATATGTCAAGATTTAAACAATATTTTTATTCACCCTATACCCCTCAGCAGATAAATGATTTTTTCTGTTCCTATATGCAGGGACAGGGCTTCGAATTAACTAATAAAGACGGTGAAGCCTGTTGGAAAAAGGGAATGGGACTTTTAACTGCTCCTCAGTTTATAAAGCTTTATCAGCAAAACGGCGCTTATGTATTGGAGGGTTGGTTAAAATTTGCTTTGTTACCCATCGTATATGTAGGAGAAATGGGTACAGACGGTTTTATCGGTGCTATTCCTAAAGCTATGCTCAGGGACCGATTGAATAATATACTTGCAAGTCTGAAGGCGCAGTATGTTCAGCCTCAGATGGGCGGACCGAATACTCCTTATATGCAACCGACTCAGCAAAATGCAAACGGTAATTCACCGCAGAATTTTCAGCAAAAATAAAATAATAATAAATAAAATTACAGGTAAAGGTGATAGACTTTGCGTTTTTCACCCTTTGGTTTTATTTGAAAGGAAGTATAAAAATGGATAAAGCAAAAAGAAAGGCAATTATTGCCGGCAACTGGAAAATGAACAAAACTCCAAAGGAGGCAAAAGAGCTTTTAACAGCTGTTGCACCTTTAGTAAAGGACGCTGACTGTGAAGTTATCGCTTGCGTACCTTATGTAGATTTACAGACAGCACTTGAAGTAACCGAAGGCACAAATATTAAAATCGGCGCTGAAAACTGCCACTGGGCAGAAAGCGGTGCTTTTACAGGTGAAATTTCAACAGGTATGCTCAAGGAAATGGGCGTTGAATACGTAGTTCTCGGTCACAGTGAAAGAAGACAGTACTTCGGCGAAACAGACGAAACCGTAAACAAGAGAACAAAGGCTGCTCTTGCCGCAGGCTTAAAGCCTATCGTTTGCGTTGGCGAACTTCTCTGGGAGCGTGAGTGCGACATTACAGAAGAAGTTATTGCAAGACAGATTAAACTTGACCTCTTTGATGTTTCCGCAGAGGACGTTAAGAAAACAGTTATCGCTTACGAGCCTGTTTGGGCTATC
>CAMFFI010000012.1 GCA_945949625.1 uncultured bacterium
TGGCGGTCTGTATCCACCTTGCCCATATAAATCTCACATTCCATATCCATAAAAGCCGCCGCGGTTGCGGTTGCAACGCCGTGCTGACCTGCGCCTGTTTCGGCTATTACACGCTTTTTTCCCATTTTTTTTGCAAGCAGAACCTGACCTAAAACATTGTTGATTTTGTGAGAACCCGTATGGTTTAAATCTTCCCTTTTTAAATAGATTTTTGCTCCGCCTAAATCCTTTGTCATTTTTTCTGCATAATAGAGCAAGGACGGTCTTCCTGCATATTCTTTAAGTAAAAAATCAAGCTCCTGCAAAAATTCAGGGTCGTTTTTGTAATAATTATACGCTTCCTCCAGCTCATTTACTGCATTCATAAGCGTTTCGGGAATAAATTGACCTCCATGCACTCCGAATTTACCCTTTGACATTTAAGATACACTCCTAACCTTTTCAATAATCTCTTTAACCTTTTCTTCATCCTTAAAGCCGTCTGTTTCCACAGAACTGCTGACATCTACACAAAACGGATGAAGTTTTTTTATTGCCTGCTCAACATTATTTGAATCAAGTCCTCCGGCAAGAAAATATTTTTTTACAAGCTCGCCCGGAATTAAATCCCAGTTGAATTTTTTTCCGCTTCCGCCGTATGCGTTTTTGTTGTAGGTATCAAGCAGAAGAAAATCGCATTTTTTATGCTCTTCCTCTAAAATCTGCTCTGTGCTTTTTACCCGTACAGCCTTTATTATTCTGCACTTGATAACGGCTCTGAGCTTTTTTATGTATTCCTCATCCTCGTCGCCGTGGAGCTGAACCATATCAATTATCCTGCTTCGGCACAGCCTTTGAATAAGCTCTATTGGCTCGTTTACAAAAACACCCACTGCCTTAATATCCTTGTCAAGCAATTCCTTAAGCATTTTTGCCTTATCAAAATCCACCTGTCGGGGACTTTTGGAAAATACAAAGCCTATATAATCGGGCTTATATTTATTGACGATTTCTATATCCTCTGCTCTTTTAAGTCCGCAAATTTTTATCCTGCTCATTATGCAAGGTCACCGCCGTTTAATTTTTTCAATTCAAGGGCCTTATTACTGCTTCTCATTAATGTTTCGCCGATTAAAACTCCGTTTACATTTGCATTACGCAAAGCGTCAATGTCGCCGCTTGTCTTAATTCCGCTTTCACCGATAAACAGTATATCATCGGGAACAAGCTTTCGCAAGTTTATGCAGTTATTAATATCAACGGTAAAATCCCTGAGATTTCTGTTGTTTACCCCGATAATTTTTGCGCCTGCGTTTATTGCAGAGTCTATTTCTCTTTCATCGTGAGCCTCTACAAGTGCAGAAAGTCCCAGACTGCGGCTAAGCTCTATACGTCTTTTAAGCGTTTGCGTATCGTTTAGCGCACAAATAAGCAGTACTGCCGACGCGCCGATTGTTTTAGCCTCATAAATCTGATAATCACAAACGGTAAAGTCCTTTCTTAAAAGAGGTATGCTTACATTTTTGCTGATTTCCTTTAAATAATCGTTACACCCCATAAAGTACTTAGGCTCTGTTAAAACGGATATTGCCGACGCACCCGCCTGTTCATAATCCTTTGCAATCTGAACATAGGGAAAATCCTGTGCTATAACGCCCTTGGAGGGCGAGGCTTTTTTCACCTCGCAAATGTAGGAAATTCCCTGTTTTGCAAGAGCTTTTTCAAAGGGAAAGCCTGTGTCTGTATTCATTAAAAGAGCTTCCCTTTTTATTTCTTCAAGAAGCTTCAGATTTTGAACCTCTTCATATCTTTTGGCGGTATATTCCGCAATTTCTTCTAAAATCATCTTAAACTCCAATTAAAACTGATTGGTTGTCGCTGCAAACTGCTCTATTTTTTCATAAGCCTTGCCGCTGTCAATAATCTCTTGGGCAAGGGCAATACCTTCCTTAATACTGTCTGCCTTACCTGCAATATAAAGAGAAAGTCCTGCGTTTAATGCAACTGCGTCACGCTTTGCGCCTTTTTCCTTACCCGACAGAATATCCTTGGCAATTTCTGCGTTTTCCTTACCGTCGCCGCCTGAAAGGTCGGATTTATTACATCTTTTAAATCCAAACTCCTCGGGGGTAATTTCATAGGTTTTAAACTCACCGTTATTGATTTCGCATACCTTCGTATTTGCCGATACGGTTGCCTCGTCAATACCGTCCTCACCGTAAACTACCATACCTCTTTTAACTCCCAGATTTGAAAGAACCTTAGCCAATGGCTCAACCAAATCCTCGGAATAAACTCCCATAAGCTGAAGATGTGCATTTGCAGGATTTGTAAGAGGTCCTAAAACATTAAATATGTTTCTTATGCCTATTTCACGTCTTACGGGTGCCACATATTTCATAGAGGAATGATATCCCTGTGCAAACATAAAGCAAATGTCCGTTTCGTCAAGAACCTTTTTGCTTTGCTCCGGCGTAATTGTAATATTAACTCCCAGATTTTCAAGACAGTCGGCAGCGCCGCTTTTGCTTGACATAGAACGGTTGCCGTGCTTTGCAATCGGCACGCCTCCTGCTGCAATTACAAACAATGCTGTTGTGGAAATATTAAAGGTTCCCGAGCCGTCGCCGCCTGTGCCTACAATCTCCATAACCTCTTTATCGGTATCAATATGAAGTGCCTTAGCCCTCATTACATTTGCGCAAGCGGTAATTTCTTCAATTGTTTCCCCTTTAATTCTTAAAGCTGTTAAAAATGCGCCCATTTGCGCCTGTGTTGCAGTGCCGGACATCATTTCGTCCATTACCTGCGCAGCCTCATCATAGGTTAAGTCCTTGTTTTCTGCCAGCTTTAAAATTGCTTCCTTAATCATTTCAATCAACCCTTTCAATAAAGTTTCTCAGCATTTCCATTCCGTAATTTGTAAGAATAGATTCGGGGTGGAACTGCAATCCGTATATTTCATAATCCTTGTGTTTTACAGCCATAATCTCTCCCATATTGTCACAGGCGGTTACTATTAAATCCTCGGGCATTGTTTCGCGCCTTGCAATAAGTGAATGATACCTTGCTCCCTGAACAACGCTTGGCAGACCTTCAAAGATTTTGCAGCGGTTATCAACCTTAATATCACTTTTTTTGCCGTGCATAAGCTTTTTTGCGTGAGTTATTTCTGCGCCGAAAACCTCGCATATTGCCTGATGTCCCAGACAAACGCCCAAAATCGGAATTTTACCCTTAAGCTCTCTTATAACCTCCTCGCAAATTCCCGCGTCCTTAGGATAACCCGGTCCGGGAGAAAGAATAATCCTTGAGGGGTTAAGCTCCTTAATCTGTTCTACGGAAACTGCGTCATTTCTTACAACCTTTATATCAGGTGTAATGCTTCCGCAAAACTGCACAAGGTTGTAGGTAAAGCTGTCATAATTATCAATAAGTAAAATCATCAGTTGTTTACCTCCCCTGCATTTTTCACTGCGTTTATTACCGCAAGAGCTTTGTTCATAGTTTCAAGGTATTCGTTGTGAGGCACGCTGTCGGCTACAATTCCGGCGCCTGCCTGAACATAAACCTTTTTATTGTGCTTTACCGCCATTCTTATACCGATACAGGTATCAAGATTACCGTTGAAATCAACATATCCCACTGCGCCTCCGTAAACGCCTCTGGGAGTTTTTTCAAGCTCCTCAATAATCTGGCAAGCCCTTATTTTAGGCGCACCCGATAATGTTCCTGCCGGCAATAAAGCCTCAATTGCGTCAAAAGCGTCAAGTCCATTTTTCAGCTTGCCTTCAACCTCACTGCAAATATGCATAATCTTTGAATATCTTAAAACCTTTTGATATTCGGTTACCTTTACCGAGTTAAACTCTGAAATTTTTCCTATGTCGTTTCTGCCTAAATCAACAAGCATATTATGCTCGGCAAGCTCTTTTTCATCGTGAATAAGCTCTTTTTCAAGAGCAATATCCTCTTCCTTTGTTTTTCCTCTGGGACGTGAGCCTGCTATGGGGAAGGTATTAAGCACTCCGTTTTGAAGCTTTACAAGAGTTTCGGGAGAAGTGCTTATGATTTCATCATCATCGATTGAAAGATACACCATATACGGAGAGGGGTTTGTGGTTCTTAAAACCCTGTAAGCGTTAATCAACGAGCTTTCATAGTCAGCCTCAAATCTTCTTGAAACAACGCATTGAAAAATATCTCCGTCGTATATATACTCCTTGGTTTTTTCAACCATTTCACAAAATTCTTCCTCTGTGAAATTGCTTGTAAACTCCACGTTTTTATCGGAATTTTCAGCAGGCAGAACATCGTTGCTTGCAATAAGCTCGCATATTTTTTCTATATCCTCATATGCCTGTCTGTACTGCCTTTCGCAATCGTTTGTTTTCATATTAACCATAATGATAAGCTTTTGCTTTAAATGGTCATAGGCAATAATTTTATCAAACAGCATTAAGTCAAAATCGTTTGAATCGTCCCTTTTAAGCTTAAGCACCGGCTCTGCAACGGAAATCATTGAATATCCGTAGTAGCCTACAAGTCCACCGGTAAAGGGAGGCAATTCTTCAAACTTGGGATTTTTATAGTGACTCATATATTCCCTTAAAATTTCATAGGGCTTCTGAGTTTTAATTTGCGCTTCGCCTTCACCCTCAATATAAAGAGTTCCGTTTTTATAATAAAGCCTTGCTTTTGGGTCAAAGCCTAAAAAAGAATAGCGCGACCATTTTTCTCCGCCCTCTATGCTTTCGAGAAGAAAAAATCTTTTACTTTTTCTTGCTATTTTTCTAAGGAGAGTTATGGGAGTAATAACGTCTGCATAACATTCCTTGAATATGGGAATTACGTCATAATCCTTTGCAAGCTCCAACACCTGTGCGTATTCCGGTTTTATCATAAAATCACCACCAATAAATATTTGTAAAACAAAAAGGCTTTTGCCCCTAAAAAGGGACAAAAGCCTGAATAAACTTCTGCGGTACCACCCAAATTGACGATAAACGTCCTCTCACAGCATACTAACATATGCCTCCCACAATAACGGTTGGGTTCCGTCAGCGACTACTTTCATAACGATTTCGGTCTGCCCTCACAAGTCCATTGGGAAAAATCCTTGCTGCCGTTTTGCACCAAACAACGGCTCTCTGAAAACAAGCAACTTAACTTACTACTCTTGCTCATCGGTTTAAAGGTAATATTCAATTTATCAACATTATATTCTTAAATTTTTTTATTGTCAATAGCATTTGGAAAAATTTTTTATTAACCGCAAATCAATTACATTAAAAATCAATCAATTTTTCTCAGGATTCTTGCAGGGTTTCCGCCGATTACAACATTATCGCCAAAGCTTTTTGTAACAACTGCACCGGAGGCTACAACTACATTATTTCCCAAGGTTACACCGGGGTTAATTGTTGCATGACCGCCAATCCAGCAATTATCCCCAATTGTTATTGGTTTTCCGTATTCTACGGCTTTTTCGCACCTTTGCACAGGGTCAACAGGGTGAGTGGCCGTATATATTCCGACCTGAGGAGCAACAAAACAATTTTTGCCTATACGGATTTCACATACATCAAGAAATACGCAATTGTAATTTGCATAAAAATTTTCACCCACATAGATATTTTTACCGTAATCACAATTAAAGGTAGGCTCAATATAGATATGCTCTCCGCAGCCTCCAAACAGCTCCTTCAAAATCTCGGTGCGTTTTTCAAGCTCCTCAATTGATGTCCTGTTGAACTTTTCCGTCAGCAAGCGTGCCTCTTTTCTCATTTTCACAAGCTCCGGGTCTTTGTCGCAGTACATTTCACCCTTTAACATTTTTTCTTTTTCAGTCATAACCTCACCTCTGAAAACAGAATAATATATCAAAAGGGGAACGAATTACGTTCCCCTTTTAAGTTTATTGTAACTTCTAAATTTTTAACAAGCCGTTTGAAATTCTAATTATAAATTATTATTTCAAGTAGGTACCGTTTTCACCTATTTTTCCTGAAATTCCGGTAAAACCTGAACCACAGCATACATATACTCTCATATTGCCCTTTGCCAATGACGGTACTGTAAGTGTTCCGTTTGTTACATTCTGAGTTTCACCGGTAACAGCGTCAATATATGTTCCGTTTGGAATGTTCTTAAAGGTTGCGCCGTTTGAAATTGTAACAAGTGCAAGGCTGTCAACACCTTCGGATGCGTTTGTGTAACGGCGTATATAAGCCATATTGCCTGATACATATGAACTGTCAACAGTATATTGACCTTTCTGTAAAGCAGGAACTGCCTGACGGATAAGGTTAAGCTGTCTTAAATGAACAGCAAGCGGCTGGTTAAGAGTATCTGCAACCTTTCCGGATGCTGAGTATTTACCAAAATCATTTGCAGTTACATTACCTTCAAGGTAATCTCCAAAATATGCACGTCCGGAATCGGCAAGAGGTGAAGAAGCACCCGGGTCAATGTTTGCGCCCTTCATAAATTCAACCTCAGTGCCATAGTAAACACAAGGAATACCGCGGAATGTAAACATTAAGTCCATATTTTCTGCCCATGCCTGAGTTCCGCCGTTGTAGCGAACTGCCTGACATCTGTCAGGTGCATAGTCGTGAGAATCAACATAAACAACATTCCATGTGGAATCGTTAAATGCAAAGTCTTCTTCTTTTGCAGTTCTGAATGCCTCATCAGCAGTATAGAAGTTCCAGTGCATTGTAAAGTCAATTACGCCTGTGCCGTTAGCTTTGCTGTAATCTGGGGTATGATAACTGATGCCGTTAAGGAATGCATTATCACTCTTTTCAAGCTGATCGGCACTCTTGAACATATGCTCATTATAGTGAGTCTTTGAGTTTTCGTTGTTTGTGTTCCAGTCGGAGAATTCAGTTCCCCAGTTATTTTGCCACTGGCTTTCTGTTTCTTTCCATGTGTAGAAGAAAGGAGAATCCGAAGCACCGCCTTCGTTAATATACTGACTCCATCTTGCGCAAACCTCACCGAAGATATAGAAATTATCTATGCCTGAGAAAGCAGGGAAATAAGCGCTGTTCAGCGTCCAGCGGTTGATGTGCTTTTCAGTATCAAGACGGAAGGCGTCAACGCCCATATTTGCATAATTAACATATGTATCGGTAATATACTTTGCTACAACAGGGTTTTCCGTATTAATATCTACACAGTCGCCTGCCATAGAACCCTGCTGTTCAATATTTCCGCCATATCCCATATTGCGTTCTCTGTGATATGTTTCATTGGCGTCGTGTCCGTTATTCTTAAGGTCCTTCATAATATCAAGTCTTGCCTGGAACTGAGCTGCACCGTTAAGAGAATCATAATTAGGATAGCTCTTGTCAAGATCCGAGCCTTCAACAACCTTCATACAGCTTACATCGCCAAGATCCTGAACGGAACTGTATTCCTTGGTAAACATCTGACAAAGCTCAGGGTCGCCAAAGTTGCCGGTATGATTCCATACAACGTCCTGGACAATTTTCATACCTTTTTCGTGAACTGCATCAATCAAGTCCTGATATGTTGCGCCGTCGCTTTCATAACGTACGTCAACAGTTGATAAATCAAAAGCGTGGTAACCGTGATAGTCCATACCTGACGCATTGGTAACAACAGGAGTAATCCATACTGCTGTAAAGCCGAGAGCCTTTATGTAGTCAAGTTTGTCAATAAGGCCTTTAAAATCACCTCTCCACGCAGGGTCGGAATCGGGGTTGTTAGCCTTTTTATCGTCCCAGCAGTGAACGTTGTTGCCGCTGTCGCCGTCATAGAAACGTGTGGTAATTACAAAATAAATGGATTCTTCACGGAAGTCGGTTCTTTCCCAATCGTCCACCTGTGACGGGTCTTTTGCATACCATCTGTTGTTTTTGTACCACCATTCGCCTGTGTTCCTTGTAAGCTCTGCTGACTGAACACCGTTGTCAACGAACATAAGGTTTATCTTGGTAACATTTGAAAATTTGTATGTGTACCAATTAGCCTGTGTTTCTCTGGTCATTACTTTTCCGGGATAAGAAGTTTCCATATTAAAGGGCAGGCTGTTCCAATAATAAACATAGGGAGCACTGCCGCTTTCGGAATAATAGTGAACTGTTATTCCCGAATCTGCCTGTGCCTGAGCTTCTTCGGTTTCGGCAGCATTAACACTTACTGAAAATACTGCAATACTGCATATAACAGCAAAAACCAAAAGAAGTGAAACAATTTTCTTTAATTTAGTCATTTCAATCCTCCTAAATAAAGTATAAAGACATACAATATACAAGGTTATTATAATTTATAATGACTCTTTGATTTTTCTATATAAGAATTTTGCCAGTTTTAGACCGCCAATTTTTACTTTAATTTTTTATGCAATTTACACAAATTGGTATAATACCATTAATTAAATGTAGTTTTTATATAATCTAAGGTAAAGAATTTTTCAAATTTTTCTCCCAATTTCTATTCTGTTATTGATGTAAAGCGCTATATTAAAAATCCACCGTATCCAAAAGAACACGGTGGATTTTCCTATATCTTAATTTCTTTTCATTTTTACGGTGAATACCAGTATCGCCGCCACTGTTACGACAACAGTATATGAAAGCACCCACCATATATGCGGGAAAATTGCTTCAAAATTACCGGAAAGAACAGCTCTTTCAAGCTGAACACAGTGAATAAACGGCAAAGCATTTGCTATATCCTTAAATACTCCGCCTACAAGCTCAACGTCAAACCATACGCCCGACAGCCAAGCCGACAGATTTGTAAGCAAAGCTCCACAAATACCGCCTACCTGCTTATCGTTAAAAATACTTCCGCATAAAAGGCCTAATGAAATGAAAAACAAAGCGGTGATAAGCATAAATAAAATTGAATACAAAACATTTATTGTAATCTGCAACCCAAAAACTACGGCGACAGCATAGCAAATAATACTTTGAGCCAATGCAATAGGTATAACGGGAAGTATGTATCCCAGAATATAGTCGCAGGCTGTTAAGGGCGTTGTGTAAAGTCTTTGAATCAAAGAGCTTGAACGGTCTTTAGCAATAAGCTGTGCCGAAAACAACGTCATAAATGACAAGCCGAAAACTGCAACTCCGGGAGTAAGAGAATCAATTTCAAAAAGACTTACAGGTATATTTTTCTGAATGGTACTTAATAAAATCAAAACCACCAAAGGAAATCCAAGGCCGAAAGCAATGTTCAACGGGTCACGTATTATTTCTTTGGCTGTACGTTTTGAAAATGTAATCATTCTCATTTATTTTCCCTCCTTTACAAGCTTTACAAAAGCGTCTTCAAATTTATCGGTTTCTGCTTTTGTTTTGATTTCATCGGAGGTTCCCACAAACAGAAGCTTACCGTGCTTCATAATTGCAATTCTGTCTGAAAGGGACTCTGCCTCTTCCATATAGTGAGTTGTTAAAATAATTGTTATTTTTCCTTTAAGGCTGTTTATAACGTCCCAAAGCTCGCTCCTTGCAAGAACGTCCAGACCAAGCGTAGGTTCATCCAAAAACAAAATTTCAGGCTCGGAAATCAGCGCCATCGCTATACTTAATCGTCTTTGCCAGCCTCCCGAAAGCTTTTTTGCCTTTTTCCTTACAATTTGCTGAAGGTCAAATTGCTCTATAAGCTCTGCGGTTTTAGCCTTTGTTTTTTGCTTTGAAAATCCGTGAACGCCTGCCATAAGCTCAAGGTTTTCCTTAACCGTCAGATTAGGCGCTACGGCTGTTTCCTGAGGCGAAACCGCAATAATTGATTTTACCTCTCCGGCATTATTCACAATACTTCTGCCATTAAGATGTGCGTCGCCGCTTGTAGGCTTTGTAAGGCAGGAAAGCATTTTTATTGTGGTTGTTTTTCCTGCACCGTTTACCCCCAAAAGAGAAAACAGCTCTCCCTTATGTATTGACAGATTCAAATTGTCAACAGCTGTTATATCCTTGTATTTTTTCGTCAGGTTTTTGGTAATAATAGCCTCCATTTACTTATCTCCCTTAGTGTATTTGATTTTTAAGCCCTGATAAATGTCTGTAATAATTTTGCTGATTGCCTCAAAATCAAGAGCTAAATATGATGTGGCAAGCATAGTTGCAATACCGTGAACACAAGTCCATATTTCAATATGAAAAATATACGCGTCGTCCTTGGAAATCCCCAGATTTTTTGAAATATTTTCTATGATACCAGATATATTTTGCTTTTCTTCGCTTTCGGTTCTTATTTTTTCTGCAGAACGGTCACGCATAAAAAGCAGCTTGAAAAGCTCTTTCTCTTCTTTTGCAAAGCGAATATATCCCATACCGTAGCATTTATAAGGAGGATACAGGGCATTTTTTATCTCCTGCTCAATATATTTATCATACGCCTTTTCGGCAACTTTAATAAGTTCCTGCTTTAATTCATCCATTCCTTTAAAAGAAAGATAAATAGGTTGGGTTGAGCATTTCAGCTTTTTAGCCAGACTTCTTGCATTTACAGCGTCTGTTCCGTATTCTCTCACAATATCAATTGCAGCTTTTATAATTGCGTCTTTGGTAATTTGCTTTTTTGCGGGCATAAAATCATCTCCATGTTATCGATAACAATTGTTATTAATAACAATTGTTATTATACAACTGTTGTTTTTGGTTGTCAAGCGCTTTTTAAAAATAGATTAATTTACTTTTTATATGCAGACAGGTTATGTTACAAAAACCAATTTTGTCCTACTGTTTCCCGGCAGTTTTCCAAAAAGATATAGCAAAAAGGCTGCGAAATTACGCAGCCTTACTTAAAATATTGAATTCAGCTTAAACAACTGTTACCGTTATATCAACTCTGTCGGTTCTATACATAGCGTCGGTGGCAATATAGGAAATTATATATTTTCCCGGCTTATTATTGTAAACGTGACCTTTTGTTTTTATTTTGTCGGTTATATCGTTTGAACAGGTATCAACAGCCGATATTCCGTCTAACAGATTAACGCTTTCGCCTTTTTTAATTTCTATATTCTTTGCTCCGCTGATTACGGGCTTTTTATCATTATAGGGATTGCTTTCGTCATCATCGGTGGGGTCCCAGCCGTTTGATTCATCAGTAATATTCATACTTTCAGGTCTTCCTAACGGTCCGGGGTTATCGTCGTCATAAACCACAACCTCTGTTCCCACATCGCAGTTATCATAAACCCACTTTGTGTCGGCAACAGCCATTCTTACGCATCCCATAGAAACGCTTTCTCCAAGGTGATTGTATTCATCTACCTCTAAAGTGTCGGATTCGGCAGAATAGAATGGAACTGAATGGAAAAGATAGTCACCGGAAAAACCGCTTACATACTTACCGTAAACATTTCCGAAAAGAGGATTCCAGTCAGCCTTGTAATAAATGCTGAATTCTCCGGTAATTGTGCCGTTATCCGCACCGCAGGAGCAAATCATCGACCTTACGGGAACAGTGTATTCTCCGTTCTGGTCATAAGTATAGGCTGTTACACAGTTTTCTTTTCTGTTCACCTTAATATAGTAAGGCATTTTTGTTCCGTCAACGTTTTTAAGATTATTTTGCAAAATACTCTGGTTTGCAACAATTGCAGTTGAATATCTTTTTTCGTCATCTTCATTCTTAATAACTTTAATATTACAGGTTATTTCCTGCTCTTTATACTTTACTGTAATTTCAGCCACACCGACAGAAATTGCGTCAACTCTTCCTGCGTCATCAACAGAGGCTACCTTTTCATTATTGCTTGTCCACTGAACATTTTGCATTTCTTCTTCGGAAATTCCGTCAAGACTGATTAATTCCGCGTCGCCTGCTTCAAGTATAAGCACATCATCGGTTGCGGAATTTGAAAGTACAAATTCCGAAATATTTCCGGCAGTATCCGGTTGGGTTTCTTCCGTAGGACTCGTGGTTTCACTTTCACAGCCGCAGCCCGACACACAAATTAATAAAGCCAAGCATAAAACTAAGCATAAATACTTTTTCATACAATTCACCTAATATAAGTATGTGTATATTTTATAACTTTTCGCTTTATTTATCAAGCAATATTTTATTTTTCAGTATTATGTGGTATAATACCATTAATTATCGGCGATTTATTACCGAATATTACAAAAATGTTACAAATAATTGAAATACAAGGTGAAACTATGGCACATCCCATAAAACATTTCAGAACTATAACAAAACACCGTCACAAGGTAATAGCAAACTGCTTGCGTGCGGGAATATTTCGGCAGGGACTGTTTCATGATTTATCAAAATACAGCCCTACGGAATTTATACCCGGCGCAAAGTATTATCAGGGAACACGCTCTCCAAATGAAAAGGAACGTGAGGAATACGGTTTTTCCAATGCGTGGATGCACCACAAAGGCAGAAACCGACACCACTATGAATACTGGAACGATTATAACCCCAAAACAAAACAAATTGAAAATGTTGAAATGCCTCTCAGGTATGTTACAGAAATGTTCTGCGACAGAGTTGCCGCAAGTAAAATATACAACGGAAAAAGCTACAAGGACAGCGACCCTTATACATACTTTCTGAGAATTAAAGGAAAAAACAGAATGCATCCGAACACCGAGGCTCTGCTTGACAAGTTGCTTGTAATGCTTATGGAAAAAGGCGAAAAGGAAACCTTTGCCTACATAAAAAGCCTTAATATAAAAAGGAGAAAATAATATGACTGCGGAAAAAGTCTGTGAAAAAATGATTGAATACTATAAGGGCGACGTAAAAAGAATTAATCATTTTCTAAAGGTCTATGCCTTTGCAAAAACTATAGGGAAATTGGAAAACCTCCCTGAAAACCAACAGCTTTTGCTGGAAATATCCGCTTTAACTCACGATATAGGCATTAAAGTAAGCGAGGAAAAATACGCAAGCAGTGCCGGCAAATATCAGGAACAGGAAGGTCCTGCAATTGCTGAAAAGCTGCTTGACTCCTTAGACTTTGACAAGGATTTTATTGCCGACGTCTGCTATCTTATTGCTCATCATCACACATACACAAACATTAACAGCACTGTTTATCAAATTCTTGTGGAGGCAGATTTTATTGTAAATATTTTTGAGGACAGCCTTGAAAAAGACGCTGTCTTAACAATAAAAAACAAGATTTTCAGAACAAAGTCCGGAATTAATATACTGGAAAATCTATATCTTTCATAACAGTCAGGCACATTTCCTAAGCAATTTGTTTTGCTTTGAATTATTAATACCGCCGCATAACACCTCAGGCTTTTTAGGCTTACGGGGTGTTTTTCTTTTGTTTGCATCTTTGCCGCAGTACTGTGCAATAACAATTCCTCTGCGAACAAATTGTCTATTGGGAAATATCATTTTCAAAACTTTTCCTAAAAAATAAGAGGCAAATATAAACAAACTGAAATTAAGCATTTTATTTCTCCCTTTCACTAAAAAACTAATTGAGATTTTCTGTATTCTGCTTAAATGACAAAGTGAAGTTAGGGTAAATATACCCATTTCACAACAAAAAGCC
>CAMFFI010000013.1 GCA_945949625.1 uncultured bacterium
GTATGGAAAGCAACATTATTCTTCCTAATATTGTTTCAACCGTTACGGTAATTGACGGTATGGACTACAGAAGCATTACTTCTGTACCGTCGGAGGCCGATAAGACCTTAAAGGTTGTCAATGAAGGCGCTGCAATTCCCACAACGGTAATTAAAACCTCGGAAAATCTTATTAAGCTTCATAAAAGAGGAAGAATGCTTGTTTCTTCATATGAAGCGCTCCGTTTTCAGCGTCTTGATTTATTTACTGTAACACTTAACCAGATTGGCGCATATATTTCAAGAGCACAGCTTAAGGACGCAGTAGATGTTTTGATTTCCGGCGACGGTAATGACAATCCCTGCGAAACTATTGCTGCGGCTTCCACAGGTACAGTGTCATATGAGGATTTATTAAAGCTCTGGGCGGGTCTTAATCCGTATGAGCTTAATACAATTCTTGCACCTACGTCAGCTATGCAGAAAATTATGTCTTTAAGCGAAATGAAGGATGCTCAGTCGGGACTTACCTTCCAGGGTACTGGTAAAATGATTACTCCTTTGGGTGCGTCGCTTTTACATACTCCTGAAATTTCCGGCAACAAAATTATCGGTCTTGATAAAAACTGTGCATTGGAAATGGTTCAGGCAGGAGATGTAATCACTGATTATGATAAGCTTATTGACAGACAGCTTGAGCGTGCTTCAATCAGCTGTATCAGCGGCTTTGGAAAAATCTTTAAAGACGCATCAAAGGCGCTTACCTATTAAGAAGGTGACATTATGCTGAAAGATGTACTTAAACGGTTTTCTGATATTTCATGCTTAAAAGGAGAGGAATTTTCTAAATGGTCTTATCTTTGTAATGACAGCTTGAATTATGTGCTGGAAAATACAACGAAGGAAGAGCTTTCTGCCTATGATGAAAACCGCATTTGTTCACTTGCAGCGGCAATAGCTTTTTATAAGCTTGCTTTGTACGATTCTGAAAGAGTAAGCTCCTTTACGGCAGGGGATTTACACATAAGTGTTGAGGATATACAAAATCGCGCGGAAAAAATTATGTATGCAGAAATGAACTCCTGTTCGGATATAACCGATTTCGGAGGTATAAGCTTTATGGGAGTGGAGTCATGAGCATATTTAATTTGATTGATAAGTCAATAAATAAGTGGGGCAGTACTTTTAAAATTACAGAAAAAGGGCAGACTCTTACTTGTAAGGGCTTTGTTCAGCCTTTAAGATACAAAAACAATATGTATCTCGGGGGAAAACGTCTTGACGCAGGTTTTTTTGACGGAGGTCACTACCTTTTTATTACAAAGGGCGATGTGGGAATAGCCGGTCACAGCTCTGCGTTTATTCAGGACGTTAATAAAAAATATGCGGTAAAAAGAGCTGAAATTTTTAATGTTCAGGATAATAATGTTTATACCTGGGCAATTTTAAAGCCTTATTTTCCGCCTGCGGAGGATGATTATGTCACTTAATGAAATTGAAGAAATTGTTGACAGACTGATTGTAAAAGCAAAAGGCGACAGTGAGCTTTCTAAGGTGCGCTTTGTGAAGGCGTACAAAGAGAAAGAGGCGGAAACGCCTGTTTCGGGATATCTTGCGGTTGTGTCCATTGAATCAATGACGCAGACAAAAAGCTTTTTGGGAAATGCTGTTAATCAGGGACTTAAGGGCGAAAAATACACCGCAGACGTTAAGGTTAAAATCTATGCGCCTAATTATGAAGACGGTCAGGACTTAACAGGAATTGCAGGAATATTCTGCAACAGCATTAAAAATGCCGACGATAAAAATGTAATTGAAGAGGTTTGTTTTGAACCTATAGGCTTTGATGAAAATATGAATGCTATGTACCGTCCCTGTAATGTAAAAATCGGTTTTTATCTTTGTGAGGAGGCGGTGGTATGACGCCTGTGGTGCTGCTAAAGGGCGATGATATATCGGTATTATTAAACGATAAAATAATTGACGCTGTAATCAGCCTGAATATTAAAGAAACGGTTACTTATTACAATATTTATCAATATCTTTCAGGGGAGCCTGCAAAGCAGATTCCCCTGAAAAGGGAGTATAATCTGATTTTGAAAAAAAGCTTTTCGGAAGATAATCCCTTTAAGAATATAGCTGATTTTTCTCTTGAGGTAAAATACCAGGGAAAGACTGTTATATACGAACACTGCAATCTGACGGAAGAAGAAAGTGAACTTTTACAAAATAAAGACCTTGTATCTATTTATAAAATAAACGCACTTTTAAAGAATGAACAGGAGGCTTAATATGGAAAATGAAAATACGAATATTTCTTCAGATACATATACGGAAAACAATATAAAAACGGTTGAGGATTTAAGCACAGAGCTAAGCCGTCAGAGCCGAAGATATTCCAAAGCCTTTGAAGAAGAAATGCAGGCGAGGACAAAATGATTTCTGCACCAATGAGATATAAGGGGTTTACCTGGTATCATAATCCAAACAAGCTTGAGATTATAAACGGGAAGAAAACCGTTTCGTTAAGCTTTCCTTATTCTCACAGGGAGATTGAGGAAATGTTTAGGGAGAATACGGTTTTAAAGGGACAGGGAGAGCTTTACGGAGAGGACTGTATAAGTCAGTTTAATGGACTTGAAAGGCTTTTTTCTCAAAAAGGAAAAGGAGTGCTTTCAATAGGGGGTATGCCTTCCTTTGAAGCATATTTTACGGCTCTGGAATTGTTGTGCGAGCCAAAGGAAAACATTGTTTCATACTCCTTTGAATTTGTTGTAGTTTCTTCAAAAGAAAAAAACAAGACGTCTTTGAATTATCATATTGCAAAAGCAAATGAAACCTTGTGGGATATTTCATATATTTACGGCGTTTCTGTTCAAAGGCTTGCACAGCTCAATCCGGAATATAAAAGACCTGACAGTGTATCGGAAGGCGACAAGGTGATATTATGTTAGAATTCAAGGCTTTTGACTTTAAGTATAACAGTATTCATCTTCCCGAATACATTGACTTTAAATTGTCTCAGGAGGAGAATGTGCCTGCCGATTATCTGGAGGTTACCTTTCCTTACTTTAAAGAATCGGAGGCTGTCCGTAAGATAAGACTTTTTGAGGACGGTCAGCCTGTTTTTTGCGGATTATGCGACGAAATTTTAAGTTCAAAATCTGTTACAGGGACTTTTACAAAGCTTTATTTCAGAAATATGTTCGGAGCCTTAATTGATAATGAGGCTGTTCCTGCACAATTTAACAATGCAACAGCTTATATAATTTTTGAAAAATATATTAAGCAATACGGCTTTGAAAAATTTATTGCAGACAATAAGCCGCTTACGGGTGAATTCAATATTCAAAAGGGGACAAGCGTTTATAACGTGCTTTCTGAATTCTGCAGGCTGAATTACGGCTGTGTTCCGTATCTTGCTGATGAAAAAACTATTTCATTTACTGAGCCTGAAAAAGAAAAAATTTTGTGCTTTTCGGACGGCAGTAATCAAGGCCTTTCCGATTACGGTTATTATAAAATTGAGCTTTCAAAATTCCCGTGCAGACTTATATCAAAGGTGAAAGTGAAAACCTCAGAAAAGGATTTTTACAAAACAATTATTAGCAATCAAAAGGCTATGAATAAAGGTATAGTAAGGGAAAGGTGTATTGACGCTTGCAGTGAAAATACCCCAATGTCCTGTGCCGGTATAATTATTGAAAATTCAAATAAAAAATATGAGGAATATAAAATTTATCTGCATTTTCCCTTATTTAATGTGCTTAGAGCAAAAAGCAGTATAAGTGACCAAAAATTCGGAGAAATTACCGATTTAAAAGTTTCAAAAACTACGGTTAATGCAGATAAAAACGGATTCAGTACGGAAGTTACACTTGTGAAGGAGAAATAATATGTGGTTGCTTGATTATATAACTAAGAAGAATAACAATATAGATTTTGCCGAAAAAGGAAAGGTCAACAGCTCTGTTTCTTCAGAGCTTGGAGTGGTTTCCTCAAATTCCTTTCAGGCTCTTAAGCAGGCTGCACCCTACGGCATAATAAGTATTCCTCCCAATGGGGAAAATGCGGTAGTGATTCCCCTGAAGGATACACATCTTTGCTTAGGTACGGTTTGTGAAAATACTGAAATAGAGCCGGGTGAGCTGCTGCTTTTTTCAAAAGGCGGAGCTGAAATTCTGCTTTCCAATGACGGAAAGGTTTACATAAACGGAAAGGAGTTTTAATGGACGTAATAATTAAAAACGGTGATGTCTGTGTTGACAACAGCGGAAACTATGTAATGATTGACGGTTTTGATGAAGTAGTTCAGCAGGTGTTGATAAAAATTACTTCGGAAAAAGGGAGATTTATTTATGACAGAAATTTAGGCTCTGAATGTACGCTTTCAAAAACATTATCAGATAAGCCGGATATTAAGGTTCTTGAAATGCTTATAAATGAAAGCCTTGCACATATGGAAGACGTTTATGTTAAATTAACCGATGCATATTTTTCAGATGGGAAATTAATAATGAAGATTACAATTTTTTGGAGAGATTTAAGCGAAGAGAAAGAGGTGACGATATAATGGAAAGCTTTGAAGAAATTTATGGGCGAATGATGGATAATTACAATAAAATGTCAGGGAATTATCCCTCGGAGGCATCTGATATTGCCATACGATTAAAGCTTCTTGCAGGTGAAATTCAGTCCTGTGAAATGAACCTTGATTTTGTAAAAAATCAGATGTTTTTACATACAGCAGTGGGTGAATATCTTGATTATCACGGCAAGCAAAGAGGATTAACAAGAAAGCAGGCTGTAAAGGCGAAAGGAATGGCAAACTTCGGTACGGCAGGAGCACTGACATATGATGTTACCGTTCCAAAGGGTACGGTGGTAGCTACAACCGGCGAAAATCCCGTAATGTTTGAAACGGACGAGAACGCAGTAATTAAATCGGGACAGGCAAGAGTAAGCGTTTCCTGTACTGCATTAACGGGCGGAAGTAACGGAAATGTAAAGTCCGGCACAATTACTGTTATTGTTACTCCCAAAGCCGATATTGTTTCCGTTACAAATACTCAGTCCTTTTACGGCGGAACAGATACCGAAAGCGACGATGATTTCAGAAAAAGGATAGAGGACAGTTTGATTAATGTTTCAAACGGTATGAATACCGCCTATTATAAAAAGCTTGCTTTAAGTGTTGAAGGAGTGGGGAGCGTTGGAATTATTCCTTTGAACAGGGGAGCCGGCACCCTTGACGTTTATATAAGCGGCGAAGGTACCACAGCAAGCACAGCTCTTGTGGCTAAGGTGCAGAGTTTAATAAACGAAAAAAGAGAAATAAACACCGATGTGCTTGTAAAAAGTGCGTCTGCGTGGAATTTTACGCTGAGCTTGTCAATTACAGTGAAACCGGGATATGATTTTAATGAGCTGAAAGAAAAATGCACCGCTGTACTTAAAGAATATGTGCTGTCACTTGGCATTGGAACACCTGTTTATGTCGCCGATTTATCAGAGCTTATTTATCACATTGAGGGAATATACAACCACAGCTTTTCGACCTCAGACAGATTTCCTAATCAGACTGTATTTCCTAATGTTACAAATGTTAGTATTACGGAGGGCAGCAGATAATGGCAACTATAGACTCATTTATAAAAAATCTGTCTCCCGTAAAAGCATACAGACTTTCAGAAAAATCAAATTTGTATTATGAGCTTCAAACCTATGCACAGGAGTTTGACAGGCTGAGAATACAGCTTGATAAGTTGCTCAGGGAATGTTTTTTATTTACCGCAGAGGACTACGGGCTTTCAAATTTTGAGCTTATTTATACTGCCGCTTACAATGAGGAAACTCCTCAGGTGCGAAGGGACAGGATTTTTCAGCGACTAAGTATTGATGACGGCTGTGTAACATTAAGCGATGTTAAAAAGGCAATTAAAAGCTTTGGAGCCGAAAATTTTAATATTATTGAATTTTACGGAAGATATAATATTGTAGTGGAAGTGTATGGGGAATACAGTCAAAGTGAAATTGATTTCATCAGAACTGAAATTAAAAAGATTATGCCTGCGCATCAGAAAGCAGAGGTGTATTTCGGAGGATTAAGCTGGAGTAAGATCAACAGCAGAAACCTTGCTTTCAGTGAAATGGACGCAAAAAACTATTCGTGGAATACAATAGATGAACTTAAAAATAATTAAGAAAGGATGAGAATATGTCATCAAGCAGTAAAACGCCGAATTTGGGACTTAACAGCTGGAGTGAAACAGACAAGCCGAAAAGAGTTGATTTTGTTGAGGACAATACTATTCTTGACAGCAAGCTGGGAGCTCATCTTGCAGATACAAACCTGCATTTAAGCACATCGGACAGAGAAAAAATCAATTCTCTTATATCCGCAGTAAGCTATTCGGGAACAGGAGCCTCTTCAAGAAGTATAAGCTTTGGATTTTCACCGACCTTTGTTGTTGTTTTTAAAAGGTTTGATTCTTTTTGCAGCTACGATTCTTCGCTTTCCTGCACGAAAATTAACGGTGCTTTTTTCTCTGTAAAGGAAACAACAGACGACTGCGGCAGAATCAGCGGTACGAGTCTTGTAGTAAAGCAAAGCTCGTCTGCCGAGGACGGTGTTTTTTATAATCTTAATGAGCAGTATGGGCAATATGTGGCGGTTGCTTTCAGATAAAGCATTATCTCGATATAATACAAAAATGTCATAAAAATTCTTATTTACAAAACGGCCTTTATATGTTAAAATCAAATAAAGAGGTGTAAAATATGACAAAAAAAATAATTTCAGCCGCTATGGTATTAGTAATGCTGTGCTTATGCCTTGCCGGCTGCGGATGCGAATCAAAACCACAGGCTAACCCGGATACCGATGATGTTGCAAAGCAAAAGGTTGAGGAGCTGATGGAGAATTTTAAAAATGCTCTTAATAACCATGACACAAATGCTTACAAAAACTTAACCACAGACACAATGAGGTCATCTGACAACGATATTAACAATTGTTTTGACCAGATTGAAGAGTTCATTTTGTGGGAAATTGCATTTAATTCAAAAGAACAAAACGGTACAACCTATGAAATTCCTATTCACTATTACGTAACCTTTTCAAAGGAGTACAAGGGAAGTCAGTATAAAACCGGTATCAACAATATGACGGATATTTTCATTATTGTAAAAGACGGCGACAGTTATAAGCTGGACAATATCAGAAGATTAGGTCACTGATAATAAAAAACAAGGAGCTTTGAGATGTTTCAAAGCTCCTTGTTGAATGGTTATTTTAAAATGTTTGAGTAAAATAAAAGGTCCTGTTAAGGACCTTTTATTATTTAGTCTGATTAATGTTTATAGTGACTTCCACCGTTTACATTCCTTGGCAGCTGAATATCTGCTGTGTCCCCCATACGATGTTTTGATGCAAATTTAGGTTGTTTTGTTCTTTTGCCGGAATAATTATCACCGTAATCATTTCTCGGTCGCTGAGCCGAAGAATAATTGCCTGATTTTCCCTTTGGCGCAGTTCCTGCATAAGCATATTTATTCTTTTTGTTTAATGCAGAAAGTACAACATAGCCAATTCCAAGAATAGACAGTATTATTAAGCTTGCTCCCAGAATTAACATCCAGATACCGTTATCTGCTGAGCTTGTATTCTTTTTAATAAAATTAAAGTCATCTCCGCCGCCGGTATCGGTTGCATTTTCAAGGCTTTTTGCAATTGCGTTCCAGTCATTATCGGAAAGTTCATTTACATCAATTTTATCGTTTGACTTATACAAATCAGATTGAGACGCAGCCTGTGTTTCAGTAATTTCATAATTATATTCGGATACATAATCATCATTTTCGTTATTGTTGCTGTAATCAGAACTGTTGTTGTCAGAGTAGTAATTATTTTCCGAATTATTATATGAATTGCCGTTGTCGCTATTATAATTATTCTCATTAGTGCCGTTGTTATAATCTTCATAACCGCTGTTTGAATTGTTATTATCATCATTACCTGAACTTGATGAAGTACCGCTGCTTCCCGGGTCTTCAGTAGGCGGAGCTTCAGTTACAACCGGGTCTTCTGCAGGCGGCTCAACCGGTTCTGATTCGCTTGCACCGCCTTCGCCGGGATTAACATCATCAACAGCAAAGCAGGTTATAGAAAATGCCGAAAGACAAATAATCAGCGTAAGAAATAAAGCTATCAGTTTTGATTTTTTAGTCATCAAAGCACTCCTTTGCACTTTATTTGCATAAAAATATATGCTTTTTAATAGTATAACACAAACATTTTTATTTTTAAAGGGGTAATTTAAATATTCTTTTAAAAGTCGAGTGCCTCGACACGCAATTCGGGCAGACAGATTGATGTTGAGAAGCCTTTTTTGCCCGACTGTTTCGCATCTGCTTTCTATAAAGCAAAAAAGTTTAGTGCCTCGACACGCAATTTGGGCAGACAGAGCGGTTATAATTTGCAAAATAGTTGCCAGAGTCAAATGTTATAACAAATATTTAAGAGAAATAGGGACATCCCTTGAGCTGTCATAAAGCTAATAAATCATTTATCAAAAGAAAAAAGCCGCACAAAGCGGCTTTTTATAAAATACATTTTATTCTTCGGTTGAAGCAGCGGTAGTTGCCTCTGTTGTAGGTTCAACAGGAACAAAGAACATATCAGGGTCATATCTGTTAACCTGTGCAGAGTTAATTTCAACATCAAGAGATACAGCTATCTCGTCAATGTAATTGTTAAATTCATCAGATTTCATTTCTGACAATACATTTGAACGGTTAGTTGAATCACTTATGTAAGAATCTGCTGCGTCATTGATTTTGCCTTTGTAGATAAGATAAATCTGGGCTGAATCTCCGTCGCCTACCTGTAATGTTTCAGCGGTGCCTTCCTTCATTTTTTTGAGCTTTTCTTTAATTTCATCGCCGATTGAGCTGTTTTCAAGGTTTTCGGTAGCAGACTTTGAGGTGTCCTCTGTAATGCTGTTTGCTTTCATATATTCAGACACTGCGTCCCCAAAAGCTTTTCCGCCTGTTATTTGCTCAGCGTACTGCTTCAGCTCGTTTTCAACCTTCTTTTTATCATCATCGCTTAAGGCTGTGTTTGTAGAATTTCCTGAGTCGTCTGTTTCAGTTGTATAAAGATTTACGGGAAGATATTTATAGTCGGTGTAGTTTTCTTTTACATAGCTTTTAAGCTCGTCATCTTTAACTTCTTTTGCGCCGCCTTTTCCGTACAGGGCATTAAACAAAGCGGACTGTTTTGCCATTGCTTCATAAGATGATGTATAGAAACTTTCAAAGGAAACTCCGTAAGGTTCCAATTTTTTGCTCAACGGGTCAAAATAACCGTAAGATGCGTAAGCGCCCATATCCCAAGTGCTTTGCGCTGTTTTTTTAGCTTCATCCTTAGTTGCGGTATCAAGAGTTATATCGTATTTTGCAAGCTCGCTGTCAACAGCAAGAATACTCTTTGTGATTTTATCAGCTTCTTCAAGAATCCAATCCTTTGCTACCTTTTTATTGCCGTCGTCATCGGTAATCTCAAGGCTCATAAATGATTTGTCAGAGCTGTAATCCTCATTTTTTTCAGCATAGGACTGTGCCTGTGAATAAGCCTGATATAAGGAATAAATATACACGCCTATTGAAAGCTGGTCATCACCGTATTTGTAGCTCCATTCCTTTGATAAGCTGATTGGTGTGCAGCCTGCACTGAGAACAATCATAACAGCCGCTAAAAGTACTGCGGCAACCTTTTTAAACGGTTTCATATTTTTTACCATCCTTTATAAAAGTTTAATAAAGTACAAAAACTGAACGTACTTTCTAATTATACACAAACTTTTTGCTTATGTCTATATTTTTAATGAAAAATCACACAAATTACAAAATTTTAACCAAATAAAAGGGAAAATCCTCTGCATTTTTAAGGCAGACGCAGTTACATTACATTTTAAACAGCTTAAAAATTGTATATTAATCAAAAATTTCCATAAGCCTTTTACTTAATGTCGAAAATTTCTTTAAGTGAGTTCATAGGCTCGGTATTTTTTTCAAATTTAACGGCTACATAAGGCTTGTTGCCGGCATTAAGCATACTTCGTCCTTTGAATTTGCTTAAAAGCATTGAAACGCTTTCGCTTTTAATATCCTTAACATACAGTAAAATGGTGCTTTCATTCTGCTTGATTTCGTAAATCCCCATTTTGTTTGCTTTGTTTCTGATTGCTGCAATATCAATAAGCCCCAGTACAGCCTGCGGAATCGTACCGAAACGGTCGATAAGCTCGTCTTTTACGTCAAGACTGTCCTCATTGGTGCGAATATCGGCAATTCTTCTGTAAATATCAAGTCTTTGAGAAAGATTTGAAATATAGCTTTCGGGAATATGAGCCTGAACAGCTACATCAATCAGACAATCAATGTCCTTACTTTCGCTGACTTCGCCTTTTTCCTCCTGAATTGCCTCGCTTAAAAGCTTAAGGTACATATCGTAGCCAACGTCCTCCATATGACCATGCTGCTGTGCGCCTAAAATATTGCCTGCTCCCCGCAGTTCAAGGTCGCGCATTGCAATTTTAAAGCCGGAGCCGAATTCGGTAAATTCCCTGATAGCCGTAAGACGCTTTTGGGAAATATCCGAAAGAACCTTTCTCGGATTAAAGGTAAAGTAAGCATAGGCTCGTCTTGCACTTCTGCCAACTCTTCCTCTTATCTGATGAAGCTGGGAAAGTCCCATACAGTCGGCATTTTCTATAATCAGTGTGTTTGCGTTAGGCAAATCAACGCCGGTTTCGATAATAGTAGTGCATACAAGCAGGTTTACTTCCTGATTAAGCATCTTTTCCCATACTTCCGAAAGCTCTTTTTCATTCATCTTGCCGTGAGCAACGGCAATTTTAGCCTCCGGAACCATTGCGCCAAGCTTTGCAGCCTTATCAAGAATAGTTTCCACCTTATTGTAAAGATAGAATACCTGTCCGCCGCGGCGTATTTCCTTTCTTATTGCCTCGCAGATGATTCCGTTGTCGTGCTCAAGCACATAGGTCTGAACAGGATGTCTGTTCCGAGGCGCTTCCTCCAGAACCGACATATCCCGTATTCCGCTCATAGCCATATTAAGAGTGCGGGGGATAGGTGTTGCAGAAAGCGTGAGCACATCTACGTTTTTGCAAACCTCCTTAAACCGTTCCTTTTGTGCAACTCCGAAACGCTGTTCCTCGTCAATAATTGCAAGTCCTAAATCGTGGAATACAACATCCTTTTGAACAAGGCGATGTGTGCCGACTATTATGTCAATTTCTCCTCTTGCAAGCTTTTTAATAATTTCCTTTTGCTGTTTCGGTGTTCTGAATCTTGACAAAAGCTCAATTCTTACGGGATAATCCTCAAATCTTCGCAAAATTGTCTGATAATGCTGCCAGGCAAGAATAGTGGTAGGGCAGAGCAGGGCGCATTGTTTTGAGTCGCTTACGCATTTAAAGGCTGCTCTTAAGGCTACCTCGGTTTTACCAAAGCCGACATCGCCGCACAAAAGTCTGTCCATAGGCGCTGTTCTTTCCATATCCGATTTTATTTCATCACAGCACCTTAGCTGGTCCTGTGTTTCTTCAAATTCAAATCGGCTTTCAAAATCATGCTGCCATTCGTTATCGGCGGAAAAAGCAAATCCTTTTGCCTTCATTCTCTGTGCATAAAGCGCAGTAAGCTCCTTAGCCATATCCTTGACAGAGGATTTAACCCTTGCTTTAGCCTTTGACCAGTCGCTTCCGCCCAGACGGCTGAGCCTGACTGTTGAATTTTCTCTCGGACCGATATATTTTGCAACCATATCAAGCTGTGTTACTGGAACATACAGCACGTCCTGCTTTGCATATTCAATTTTTATATAGTCCTTAATAACGCCGTGAACGTCAATTTTTTTTATTCCGCCGAAAATACCGATGCCGTGAGTACTGTGTACTACGTAATCACCTACCGTTAAATCGGAAAGGGAGTAAATTTCCTTTCCGTTTTTCGGAGTTTTTCTTTTCTTTGTTTTTTGAGGAATATTGCTTAAGCCGTGACTGAACAGGTAAAAGCTTGTTTCGGGGTATTCAAAACCGGAGCTTAAAGCACCCGGGAGAACGTAAATATTGCCCTTTTTGATTTCCGTAATATCTTTTGTAAGTATATTTGAAAATCCCTTTTCTTCAAGTGCCTCAGAGGTGTATTTTGCGGATTTTTCTGTTCCCGACAAAATAACAACACAGCTTTTTTCCAAATCAATGCCTTCCAAATCCTCAGTCATAACAGAAATTGAGCCGTTCCATAAAGGCAGCTGTTTGAAATTAAAGTTGACAAGCTCCGAAAGCTTAAAGTCAAAGCCGCCGTGAGCAAAGTTTTCAAGGCAGATAAGCTTTTTGGTTTCAAATAAATCAAGCGTGCTTTTAAAGGTACAGGAATATTCGTCAAAGCCTCTGCAAAGCACTCCTTCTTCAAATAATTCCGTTGTTGACTCTTTTTGCATAAACTCAAAGGACTTTGCTCTGTCCTTGATTTTTTGATATTCGCATAAAAAAATCAGAGAGTTATCCTCAAGATAGTCAAATAATGTGGCGGGACGGTTGTAAATTACGGGAATAAATTTGTCCATATTTCCCATATGCAGACCGCTTCTGATTTTTTCAGCCTCTCTGAAAAGGATTTCCTTGGCTTTTTCAGCGTTTGAACCCTTTAAATAAGAGGCTTTTTTAATGATTTTATCAGCAAGGTCGTCCTGATTTTCCACAAGAACCTCGGTAGAAGGAGTAAGTAAAATTTCGTCTGCTTTTTCGTATCGCCGTTGAGTGTCAATTTCAAAATAATTAATATCGGTTATTTCATCGCCCCAGAATTCCACACGAACAGGATTTTTTCCGTCAGGCATAAAAAAGTCTAGAATACCGCCTCTTACAGCAAACTGTCCCTGACCGTCAACCTGGTCAAAACGCTTGTAGCCCATAAGGCTTAAAGCCTGAATACAATTTTCAAGCTTTATGCTTTGACCGGTTCTGAGCTTTAAAACAGATTTTTTAAGCACCTGAGGGGGAATTGTGTATTGCATAGCGGCGTCTATACAGGAAATAACCACATCATAGTCGCCGTCAAGAATTTTTAACAGCACATTCAGCCTTTGATGCTCATAATCCATTGATTTTCCTTCAATGTCACGAAAATTAAAATCCTTTACCGTATATACAAAGGCTCTTTTGCCCATAACGCACAAATCGTTGCACAGACTTTGAGCCTCCTGCTCGTCGCCTGCAATACAAAATGCTCTGCTGTTTTGCAAATGGCAGAGCGTGTTTATCATATTAGCCTTGTTTATTCCCGTAAGTCCCGTTGC
>CAMFFI010000014.1 GCA_945949625.1 uncultured bacterium
GCCGCCGCCTACAACAGCAACCTTTTTTAAGCCCTCTGTATGTGAAGGAACTCCCAAAGGTCCTACAAAATCGTGAATATAATCGCCCTCCTCCTTGTGATTGAGAAGCTCTGTTGTAGCTCCTACAATCTGGAAGATAATGGTTACTGTGCCCTTTTCTCTGTCAAAATCAGCAACAGTAAGAGGAATACGCTCGCCGTCTTCATCCACTCTTAAAATGATAAACTGTCCCGGCTCTGCCTTTTTAGCAATTAAAGGAGCGTCGATTTCCATAAGAGTAACTGTTGGATTAAGCACTTTTTTCTTTAAAATCTTAAACATTTCTACTATTTCCTTTCTATAAAAAATTACAGTTGTGTAAATCTGCGTAGATTGTAGATATTATAACACATTTAATGTAAGTTTTCAATAGAATTTATGTTAAATATTAAAAATCAATGTTGTAAATAAATAGTATTTTAATATATGCAAAATAAGCCTTGCCTGATGTGATAATTTTTTGCATTTTGTTCATTGAATTAGCCTTTCATCAGCGTTATAATATACTTTACGAAAAAATTTGATATTGAAAAGGAAGTTTTTAAAATGGCAAAAAAGCAATTTAAATCAGAGTCAAAACGTCTTCTTGATTTGATGATTAATTCCATTTATACCCATAAGGAGATTTTCCTGAGAGAAATTATATCAAATGCAAGCGACGCTATTGACAAGCTGTGTTTTCTTTCTCTTACCGATGACAAGGTCGGTATGAGCCGTGAGGACTTTAAAATTACAATTAAAGCCGACAAAGAAAACAGAACATTGACTATTGAGGACAACGGCATCGGTATGGACAGAGATGACCTTGAAAACAATTTAGGCACAATTGCGTCATCAGGTTCTTACAAATTCCGCCAGCAGCTGGAAGAAAAGGATAAAGAAAACGTAGATATTATAGGTCAGTTCGGCGTTGGCTTTTACTCAGCCTTTATGGTTGCAGACAAAATTACTGTAATCACCAAAAAATACGGCTGTGATACTGCTTATCAGTGGCAGTCCTCCGGTGCAGACGGTTACACTATAAAGGAAACGGAAAAGGAAACCGTAGGAACACAGATTATTCTTGAGCTTAAGCCTGACGCAGAGGGTGAAAATTACAGCGAGTTCCTTGACCAGTACAGAATTCAGGGACTCATTAAAAAGTACTCCGACTACATTCACTATCCTATTATTATGGATATGGAATCACAAAAGGTAAAAGAGGGAACAGAGGAAAATCCCGAGTATGAAACTGTTGTTGAAACAAAAACCTTAAACAGCCTTACTCCTATCTGGCAGAAAAACAAAAAGGATGTTTCTCAGGAGGATTACAACAACTTCTACAAGGAAAAATTCTTTGATTATGACCCTCCCGTATGCACAATTCCCACATCGGTTGAAGGCGTTGTAACCTACAAGGCGCTTTTATTCATTCCGTCAAAAGCACCGTATGACTTCTATACAAAGGAATACAAAAAAGGCTTAAAGCTTTATTCAAGCGGCGTTCTTATTATGGACAACTGCGAAGAGCTTTTGCCGGAGCATTTCCGTTTTGTAAAGGGTGTTGTTGACAGTCAGGACTTCTCACTTAACATTTCAAGAGAGGTTCTCCAGCATGACCGCCAGCTTCAGACAATAGCAAAAACTCTTGAAAAGAAAATCAAAAACGAACTTGCCTCTCTTATGAAAAAGGACAGAGAAAAATACGAGCAGTTCTTTGCACAGTTCGGCAGACAGCTTAAATACGGCATTGTCAGCGACTACGGCACACACAAGGAAATGCTTCAGGATTTGCTTATGTTCTATTCTTCCACAGAGAAAAAGCTTGTGTCTTTATCCGAGTACGTTGACAGAATGAAGGAAGACCAGAAATATATTTACTTTGCAACAGGCGAAAGCGTTGCAACAATTGACAAGCTTCCTCAGACAGAGCTTTTACAGAATAAAGGCTACGAAATTCTGTACTGCACAGAGGATATTGATGAATTCACCATTCAGGGTTTAGGTCAATATAAGGAGAAGACCTTCCGCTCCGTAACAAACGATGATTTAGGCCTTGACGACGAAAACAAAGAAGATGAAAACAAGGAAGAAAACTCCGAAATCCTTAAATTTGTAAAAGACACATTAGGCGATAAGGTCAACGAGGTTGTTGCCTCCAAAAAGCTCGTCAGTCACCCTGTATGCTTAACTGCCAAGGGCGGAATTTCCTTTGAAATGGAAAAATATTTCGCGCAGGTACAGCCCGGCAGCGGAATGAAAGCTCAGAGAGTGCTTGAGCTTAATCTTGACCATGAGGCTGTTAAGGCACTGGCTGAAAACATCGGCAAGGACGATGAAAAAGCAAAGCTTTATGCAGAGCTGCTTTACAATCAGGCACTTCTTATTGCAGGAATGCAAATTGAGAATCCGTCAGAATATGCAGACCTTGTTTGCAAGCTTATGAAATAGGCAACGTGACGTTGCATCCTCTTCGTGCAGACAGTAGGGACAGCCCTTGCGGCGGTCCGTAAAACGCAACAACAAAAAAATGCCGGCAATTTACAAATAAAAAGCAGCATAAAAATTATCCCGTCTGTAAAAGCAGGCGGGATTTTTAATATTATGATTATGCAATTACTTCTTTTTAAAACCGTCCTTTAGGCTTACTGCTCTGTTGAACACAAGGTGTTCCTTTGATGAATCCTTGCTGTCTGCGCAGAAATAGCCTATTCTCATAAACTGAAATCTCTGCTGAGGCTGTGCATTTTCAAGGCTTTTTTCGACCTTACAGCCTTTACGCACTACAAGGGAATCGGGATTCAAGTAGTCGAGAAAGTTTCTGTCGCCTACATCCGGGTCAGGTACGGTAAAGAGATTTTCGTACAAACGCACCTCAGCCTCGGCGTAATTTTTAGCGTCAACCCAATGGATTGTACCTCTTACCTTTCTTCCGTCGGGAGTATTGCCGCCTCTTGTTTCGGGGTCATAGGTTGCATAAACCTCGGTAACCTGTCCGTTTTCGTCCTTTTTACAGCCTGTGCATTTTACAATGTAGGTTGATTTCAATCTTACCTCATTGCCCGGATAAAGACGCTGATACTTCTTTATCGGCTCCTCCATAAAATCTTCTCTTTCAATATAGCATTCTCTTGAGAAGGTAACGGTTCTTGTACCGTCCTCGGGACGATTAGGATTGTTTTCAACCTCAAACTCCTCCGTCTTATCCTCCGGATAGTTTGTAATTATCAGCTTAACGGGATTGATAACAGCCATAGCTCTGGCGGCTGTTTCGTTCAAATCCTCTCTTAAACAATGCTCAAGAAAGCTGTATTCAACAATTGAATTAACCTTTGAAATTCCTATATTGTCGCAGAAGGTTCTGATAGACTTAGGAGTGTAGCCTCTCCTGCGCAAGCCGCAGATTGTGGGCATTCTGGGGTCGTCCCAGCCGTTTACATATCCCTCCTCAACAAGTGTGCGGAGCTTTCTTTTGGACATAACCGTGTTGTTAATTCCCAAACGTGCAAACTCAATCTGTCTTGGCTTTGACGGAGCGGAAATATTGTTGATAACCCAGTCATACAAAGGGCGGTGAGCCTCAAATTCCAGTGAGCAAAGGCTGTGGGTAATGCCCTCCAAAGCGTCCTCAATTGGATGAGCAAAGTCATACATCGGATAAATGCACCACTTATCGCCTGTTCTGTGGTGGTGAATACGATTAATTCTGTAAATAACCGGGTCACGCATATTAAAGTTGCCCGAAGCCAAATCAATTTTTGCCCTGAGCGTCATTTTTCCGTCTTCAAATTCACCGTTTTTCATTCTTTCAAACAAATCAAGGCTTTCCTCAATCGGTCTGTCACGGTATGGACTTTTTGCAGGAGTGTTAAGGTCGCCTCTGTATTCTCTTACCTGCTCGGGAGAAAGCTCACAAACATAGGCAAGGCCTTTCTTTATAAGCTCTACTGCAAACTCATACATCTGCTCAAAGTACTGTGACGCATAAAAGAAATTATCTCCCCAGTCATAACCCAGCCAATGAATATCCTCCTTTATTGCGTCAACATATTCAACGTCCTCTTTTGTAGGGTTTGTATCGTCCATTCTGAGATTGCACATTCCGCCGTACTTTTCGGCTGTACCGAAGTCAATATAAATTGCCTTAGCGTGTCCTATGTGCAAATATCCGTTAGGCTCCGGCGGAAAACGGGTGTGAACCTTTTTTCCTTCATATTTTCCGCCCTTCTTAATATCCTCATCAATAAAATCGTGTATAAAATTTGAAGGCATAGTGCTTTCATAAATTTCTTTTTCTTCCGCCATTCTAATCACTCCTGTAATCTCATACCTTTAGCTTTCCGATAAAGGTATGGTATTATGATAACTTTTCAAGACCGATTTCCAGTCTTCTAAGGGACTCTTCACGTCCTAAAATATCGAGAATTTCCACTGCGCCGCCGGGCGTTACGGTTTTTCCTGCCGCTGCAATTCTTACAGGCCACATTACGGTACCGTTTTTAAGCTCCTTTTCAACAGCCATATTAATAAGGCAGTCGTGGATGCTGTCGTGTGTCCACTCCGTCAATGCGTTCAGTCTGTCGTAAGCCTCTTTTAAAACAACAGGCGAATTTTCAAGGTTAGTTTTGCTTTTTTTATTTACAAAGAGCTCTTTTTCATACTGCGGAAGCTCAGCAAAGAAATCAAGCATCTGAGGAATTTCCGTCAGCTTTACAACTCTTTTTTGCAGAATTTCCGCAAATTTTTCATAAGGCATCTGCTTATCGCCGAAAACCTGTCTGTAATAAGGCATTGCCGCCTCTGTAAATTCCTCGGCAGTCATTGCCTTTATATATTCTCCGTTAAACCATGATAATTTATCATAATCAAAAACAGCGGGAGATTTGCTTATTCCGTCAACAGAAAAAGCCTTTTCAAGCTCTTTAAGAGTAAAAATCTCCTGATTATCCTTTGGACACCAGCCCAAAAGCGCAATATAGTTGATAATTGCCTGAGGGAGATAGCCCTCTTTTATTAAATCCTCAAAGCCTGTTGCACCGTGACGCTTTGAAAGCTTTGAAACTGTGCCGTCTTCGTTTTTTCCCATAATCAAAGGAAGATGAATATATGTGGGAATTTCCCAGCCGAAAGCTTCATAAAGAAGATTGTATTTCGGGGTGGAGCTTAAATATTCGCTTCCTCTTACAACGTGGGTAATTCCCATTGTATGGTCGTCAATTACATTTGCAAAGTTGTAGGTGGGATATCCGTCGGTCTTGATTAAAATCTGGTCCTGAAGCTCTGAATTTTCAACGGTTATTTCGCCGAAAACAGCGTCCTTAAAGGTTGTACTGCCCTCAACAGGCATTTTCTGACGGATAACATAGGGCACGCCCTCTTTCAGAAGTCTGTCGATTTCCTCCTGCGGAAGTTCACGACAATGCCTGTCATAGCCGCCGCCGATATTTTCGGACTGGATTTTTTCAAGACGTTCCTTTGAACAGAAGCATCTGTACGCCTTACCCTCTTTTATAAGCTGTTCTGCATAAGGAAGATACATATTCTTTCTTTCGCTTTGAACATAAGGGCCGAAGTCACCGCCCACGTCGGGACCTTCATCGTGAGTTATCCCGGCTGTTTTAAGGGTATTGTAAATAACGTCAACCGCGCCCTCAACATATCGTTCCTGGTCGGTATCTTCAATTCTGAGAATAAATTTGCCGCCCTGGCTTTTTGCAATTAAATACTCGTAGAGAGCTGTTCTTAAGTTGCCAACGTGCATAAAGCCTGTGGGACTGGGAGCATACCTTGTTCTTACATCCATATTATTGCGTCCTTTCGGTATATTGAATACTGTAATAAATACTATAATGATTTATTTTATCACATTCAAAGCCGTATTACAATTATTTTAGTAAATAAAATCCTGATTTTGTGTATAAAAAGTCGAGTGCCTCCACACGCAATTGGAGCAGACAGTTTGTACTGACTGCAACCTTTTATGCCCGAACGCAACTGAGCAATTTCCTATAATATAAAAAACACCGCCCAAGCGGACGGTGTTTAAAAAAGCGGTTTATTCATCTCTGCCGCAGCACTTTTTATACTTTTTGCCGCTTCCGCAGGGACACGGGTCGTTTCTGCCCACCTTTTTGCCTTTACGGACAGTTTTGTTTGCTGTATCTGTTCCGTCGGAGGAGGTTGCGGTAGGCTGTGCCACCTGCTCTCTTTTTAAAGCAAAGGTAACGGGATTAGGCTTAGGCTGCTGGTCATTTTGTCCCAAAATCACCTGATGAGCTGCCGCTGCTTTTTCTTTTGCCAAGCGTTTTGCCTCTTCAATAGCCTGCTGACGTTTTTGAATTTCAAGCACACGCTTTGGAGCTACAAGCATCAGCTTTACGGTATCCTCCTGAATGTTCTCAATCATTTCGTCAAACATTCCAAAGCCCTCAAGCTTATACTCAACAACAGGGTCATGCTGACCGTAAGAACGCAGGCGGATACCTGTTTTGAGCTGTTCCATATTGTCGATATGCTCCATCCAGTGAGTATCAACGCTCTTGAGCAGATAAACTCGCTCCATTTCACGCATTGTATCTTCATCAATAAGCTTTTCGTTTTCCTCGTAAATCTCTTTTGCCTCTTTAATAATCATATCCTTGATTTCATCGGCTTCAATGTTTTCAAATTCCTGAGGAGTAAAGCTGTATTTGCTTTTATCCTTAATAAGCCAGTCGCCGTAAAACTCAAGAAGTCCCTGAAGGTTCCAGTTTTCGTGAGGTCCCTCGGGCAAATAGTGACTTACGTTTGCAGAGATAGTCTGCTCAAGCATTTTGATAATTGTATCTCTTAAATTCTCGCCGTTTAACACCTGGTCACGCTGACCGTAAATAATTTCACGCTGACGGTTCATAACGTCATCGTATTTAAGCACGTCTTTACGGATACCGAAGTTTCTTGATTCAACCTTTTCCTGTGAGCCTTCAATAATATTGGAGAGCATTTTATTTTCAATAGGAGTGGTTTCATCTACATTAAGGCGCTCCATCATAACCTTCATTCTGTCACCGCCGAACAAACGCATAAGGTCATCCTCGCAGGAAAGATAGAAACGGCTTTTACCCGGATCGCCCTGACGTCCTGCACGACCTCTTAACTGATTGTCAATTCTTCGTGATTCGTGACGCTCGGTACCTATAATGTAAAGACCGCCTGCTTCTCTTACACGGTCAGCCTCGTCTTTTATTTCTTCCTTATATTTTGCATTTAATTCGGAGAAGGTTTTTCTTGCCTCAAGAATTTCCTGATTGTCTGTTTCTGCAAATCCTGTTGCCTCTTCAATCATTTCCTCGCTGAAATTCTGTTTACGCATTGAAGCCTTTGCAAGGTACTCTGCATTACCGCCCAGCATAATATCGGTACCACGTCCTGCCATATTTGTGGCAATTGTTACCGCACCGAACTTACCTGCCTGTGCAACGATTTCTGCTTCCTTATCGTGCTGTTTTGCATTAAGAACATTATGCTTTATGCCGCGTTTTTTCAGCATTTTACTTAAAAGCTCTGATTTTTCAATAGAAATTGTACCTACAAGCACAGGCTGACCTTTTTCGTGACAATCAACAATCTGGTCGATTACAGCGGAGAATTTTCCTGCCTCTGTTTTGAAAATAACATCGGGCAAATCTTCTCTTGCAAGGGGCTTGTTTGTCGGGATTTCCACAACGTCAAGCTTATAAATTTCTTCAAATTCCTGTGCCTCTGTCTGTGCGGTACCTGTCATACCGCTTAATTTGTTGTAAAGTCTGAAGTAATTCTGGAAGGTAATGGTTGCAAGGGTTTTGCTTTCGTTCTGAATTTTCACGCCCTCTTTTGCCTCTATTGCCTGATGAAGTCCCTCGTTAAAGCGTCTGCCGTACATCAAACGTCCAGTAAATTCATCTACAATAATAACCTCGCCGTCTTTAACAACATAATCAACATCAAGCTTCATTACTCCGTTTGCCTTAATAGCCTGGTTAATGTGGTGCTGAATTGTCAGGTTGTCCGGATCTGAAAGGTTTTCAAGGCCGAAATACTGTTCTGCCTTTTTAACACCGTTCTGAGTAAGAGTTGCGGTTTTTTGCTTTTCATCAACAATATAGTCGATATTGTTTTCTGCATAAAAATCGTCCATATCCTCTTTTGTGTCGATTTCTGCAAATTTATGTACCTTTAAGGTTTTTGCAAAGGAATTTGCCCTTTCATAAAGGTCGGTTGATTTATCACCTTTACCGGAAATAATAAGCGGTGTTCTCGCCTCGTCAATAAGGATTGAGTCAACCTCGTCCACAACGGCAAAGGCGTGACCTCTTTGCACCTTCTGCTCTTTGTAAACAACCATATTGTCACGAAGATAGTCAAAGCCCAGCTCGTTGTTTGTACCGTATGTAATATCGCAGTTATATGCGGCTTTTCTCTGGTCATTGTCAAGGTCGTGAACAATAAGTCCTACCGTAAGACCGAGATAGCGGTAAAGCTTACCCATCCATTCAGAGTCACGGCGGGCAAGGTAATCGTTGACCGTTACAATGTGAACTCCGTTTCCTGTCAGTCCGTTTAAATATGCGGGAAGGGTTGCAACAAGAGTTTTACCTTCACCTGTTTTCATTTCTGCAATTCTGCCCTGATGAAGTACAATTCCGCCTAAAATCTGAACAGGGAAATGCTTCATTCCAAGCACACGCCAAGAAGCCTCTCGGCATACTGCAAAAGCGTCGGGCAAAATATCGTCTGTTGTTTCGCCCTTTGCAAGGCGCTGTTTAAGCACATCTGTCTGGGACTTAAGCTCGCTTTCACTCATTTTACTGTACTTGTCCTCAAGCTCAAGAACCTTATTGCAAAGAGGCTGTATTCTTTTAACCTCTTTTTTGCTGTAATTTCCAAATAACGATTTAAACAAATTCATAATGTGTATCCTTTCGGTTTATTATCTTAATGCAGTAAAACTGCAGTTAATATTCTGTTTTTTATACTATTGCACAGCCGACGCTCCAAGGCTTTTTGCCGCCTGAATCATTGCCGCCTCGGCAACGGGACCTGCATTGTAAAAGCCTATTCCGCCGTTCTCAACTACTGCGGCAAAAGCAAGGGGACAATCCTCATCGGTGGAAAATCCCACCATCCAGGCGTTAGGCTCTTTATCATCGCCTGTTTCACCCGTACCTGTTTTTGCGCAAACGGTAAGTCCGCCGAACAAATTATCACCGTAGTAATCGGACATTGTGTATCTCATCATCTCCTTCAGCTTTTCGGCTGTTGAAGGGGAGACAATTTTGTCATTTTCAGTTCCGGGCAGGGTTATGCCCAGCTTTGTAAAGAATGAGGTTGCGTCATCAATAATATAAGGCGTTTTTGTAGTTCCTCCGTTTGCAATTGCTCCGCAGATAACAGCCATCTGCATTGGATTAACCATATCGTCATACTGACCGACGCCTGACCATGCAAGCTGATTTTTATTAGCCTTGCTCACATCATAATGTCCCTTTGCCGTTTCAACTCCGCTGATTGTGTAGCTTGAATTAATTCCCATTTTTTCAGCCATAGCGGTCATCTTTTCTTCTCCAAGCTCAACGGCAAGCTCAGCATAAACTATATTGCAGGAATATGCCATTGACTCCTTAAAGGTAATATCTCCGTGAACCTCCATACAGGTAACGTCGCTTCCGCCTATTTCCTCACTGCCGGAACAATGGAAAACACGAGTGTCAATATCGGGAATGTTCTCAATAGCGGCCGCCGCTGTTACAATTTTGAAAACTGAGCCGGGAATGTATGTGGAAGAAAGCACATGGTCAAGATAAACGCCTTTGTATTCCTCCTGATTTTCCTCCGTAATTTCGGGAGGAGCCTGAGGGTCATAGGCTTTTGTGCTGACGGAACAGATAACCTCTCCCGTTTTATAATTATATATAACGCAAGCGCCGGAGCGGTCTCCTAAAGCCTCATATGCCGCTTTGCAGGTTTCTGCGTCAACAGTAAGCTTAATATCGTTTTTTGTCTTTAAAGAATCGGGCATACCGACTCCCCATATAAAGTTGTAGCCCACAAGCTGTGAACGGTACATACTTTGCACTGCTGTTGAAATATTCAAAGAATTATCGCCGACAACGTGTAAAAGAGCTTCTCTTGTAGCTTGGTCCTGGTTATATACTCTTTCGCCGTCAACAGTCTGAGCAAGGATATTACCGTTTCGGTCATAAACGGCACCTGCCTGTTCAAGACCTCCGCTGCCTGATATGTGACCGTTATAAGCCTGGTCAACCCAATCGGAGCTGTTTGTTAAAAGCAGAAAGGTAAAATAACCCAATCCGCCCAAAAACGCAAGAGCAACTATAAATATCAGCCAACTGCGTTGCAGTGTTCTTTTCATAAACGGTATCCTTTCCTAATAATTTTTATCAGCTAAATTAAATTTACCTTACAGCTTGCGTAGCAAATTTAGCTCCTTTGGAATTCAGCGTGCCGCAGGCACATTTAGCTTGCGAAGCAAATTTAGCTTTTCACCGCATAGGTTCTTTCATCGGCGGCTTTAATAAAGGCTATAAGTCCCCAGCAGGACATCATACTTGAACCGCCGAGACTGATAAAGGGCAGCGTAACTCCTGTTAACGGGAGAATATCCGTTGCGCCGAAAATATTAAGTGACATCTGAATTACAAGAAGTCCGGCGGCACAGCAGGCTGTTACAGAATAAAATGTGCTTCGGCTTCTTGTAGTAACCGAGCGGGCATAAATTATAAGTGCCGCTATTGCTATGGCAACGGTAAAAGCAACAATTACGCCCAGTTCCTCGGCAACAATACCAAACACAAGGTCGCTTTCGGAGGCAAAAACATACTTTAAACAGCCGTTTCCTATACCTACGCCGAAAAGACCTCCGCTTGCTATATAAGTAAGAACTCTTGCCATCTGAAAGCCGTCGTCCTGAGGATGCTCCATAGCGTGTCCCCAGATTTTGAAACGGTTTGCTATATACGGTTTAAACTTAAGAACTATTGTACTTCCGAAAACTGCGGCAGATACTGCAAGCACAACAGTTTTCCAGTCGCCTGAACGCATAAACGCCATAAGAAGAAATGTTGCAAAAAATATAAGAGCTGTTCCGAAGTCGCCCATTAAGGCAAGTCCTCCCACGCAAACAGCGGAGAATAAGATGAATTCAATAAGGTTTTTCTTTGTCTGCATTACGTCAAGGCTTGACGCACCTACAAGGATATAAATTATCTTGACAAACTCCGAGGGCTGAATGGAAATTCCGCCTATGCTTATCCAGTTTGCGGCACCGTAGCTGATTTTGCCGAACACAATGCTTACACCCAGAAGGCAGACGGCAAGAATCATAAGGAACAGCCTGAATTTTGCTATTCTGTCGGGATTTTCAATTACCTTGATAATAACGCAGAATAAAATCATTCCGCCCACAGCGGCTATAAGCTGAACATAAGCGCTTCTAAGCTCCTGCCGCACAAGCAGCATTACTCCCATTCCCGTTAAAAACAGTGCAAGGGACTCCAGCTCAAAGTTTATTCTTTTAAGCACAACGGTTGACACAAAGAAAAACAGCCATTCAACAGCCGCAAGGCAGGCAAAAACCATCATAGGCTCATAATTTTTTACCTCGTTTGTATAGCAGGCTTCAACCGACATAAATAAATGAAACAGAGTAATAAGGAGTAAAAGCTTGTAGGGCTTAATTGCAGGCTTGTCGCTTACTCTTGAAAAGAACCAAGTAGGTCCTAATTTTTCGTGGAATTCTTCTCCTCTTTTAAAGGTAAAGGTAGAGTAGCCAACAGTTATTTTATCGTCAATATAAACCTGTGTTCTTCCCTCGGTTTCCTTTCCGTTTACAAAGGTTCCCGTTTTTGAGTCGGTATCGTTAATAAACCAGCCTTCTTTTCTTCTGAGCAGAACACAATGGTTTCTTGATACGGCAGGGTCGTCAACAAAAATATCCGACCTTTTGCTTCTGCCTAAGGAATTTTCCCAGAACAAAACAGGGATTTTCAGGTCTGTAACCTCATTATGAAGCATTACCAAGGGCTTTTCGGGACGTCGGCGCCGGCGCATTGAAGCGTAGCATTGATACACGATAACAACTGCATAAACAGGCAGAAGTATTCTTAACGCAACAACGGCAATATCCATAATTACTGTCATATTCACGCTGTTCCCCTTTCCGAAAAATGTAAAATAATCCAATTTAATAATAGTTATACAAAATATAATATACCGCAAATGTGAGTTATTGTCAATAAAACAGAGGGGGATTTTGCGGAAATATAATGTTTACGGCAAATCTTTTACAAAATGTGATAATTTTATAATAAAAACTATTGTCAAGCTTGAAAAAAAGTTTTATAATATCGGTGTATGAGTGGATTTTAGGCTCAACAATTTATTTGGTGAAAGGAGAAGTACATATGATTTATTCTAAAGAAGTTGAAAATATGTGTACTGTAGCAAAAGGACCTCATCACGGTCCCGCACCTATTCCCGAAGAGGGCAAATGGGTAAAATCTTATGATATTAAAGACATCTCCGGTCTTTCACACGGTATCGGCTGGTGTGCTCCTCAGCAGGGTGCCTGCAAGCTGACGCTTAACGTAAAAGACGGCATCGTTCAGGAAGCTCTTGTTGAAACAATCGGCTGCTCAGGTATGACTCACTCTGCTGCTATGGCTGCTGAAATTCTTCCTAACAAAACTCTTCTGGAATGTCTTAACACAGACCTTGTTTGTGACGCTATCAACACAGCTATGAAGAACATCTTTGAACAGCTTGTTTACGGCAGAAGCCAGACAGCTTTTTCAGAGGGCGGACTTCCAATCGGCGCAGGTATGGAGGACTTGGGAAAAGGTCTCCGCTCACAGGTTGGTACAATGTACAGCACAAACGCAAAGGGCGTTCGTTATATGGAAATGGCAGAAGGCTATGTTCTTAAGACTGCTCTTGATGAAAATGACGAAGTTTGCGGTTACCAGTTTGTAAAGCTCGGCAAAATGCTTGAGGATATTCGTCACGGCGTTGAGCCAAATGAAGCTTTCAAAAACAACATCGGTCAGTACGGTCGTTTTGACAATGCGGCTAAGTACATTGACCCTCGTGAAGAATAATTGGTAAGGAGGAACTTAATTATGGCAGTTACATTTGAAG
>CAMFFI010000015.1 GCA_945949625.1 uncultured bacterium
TAGCGGCTTCGGAAATTTGATTGAAACAAATCTTTTCTCCGTTTTCTTTTTCGGCGTATATTTTTTCACTTCTTACACCGTATGTGTTAAACCGAGAATTCTGCTCCGAATATGTCGCCCATCTCAAATTATCAATTCTATTATTCTGCCTATCGCCATCAGCATGGTCAATGGTAGGTTTGTTTTCGGGATTTGGTATAAAGGCCTCCGCAATTATTCTGTGAAGCGGTATTTTTTTGCTTTTATTATTTTCCCACAAATCAACATAATAATATCCGTTTCCTTTACAGACATATGCCGATTTGATTTTTCCGGAAACGTCGCTTCTAACTTCTCCATTTTCATTCACAGAATAGTTTGTGTAATTTTTTATTTTTTTCCACATGGCAAACTCCTTTGTGCGTTTTTTATAATTATACAACACAAACTAAAGTTTGTCAAGCGGTGGTATGAGCTTAGCACGGTGTTTTCTTCAGCATTACCCGGTAAGAGTTTCACCGTTTTCACAAGGTTTATACTGAGCAATGGTGTTATGCCGCTAAAGACATATTTTTTTGTCTACCCAGTTTCAAGTTATCCAAAAGCTGGTATTGCCCTCTTGAAAAACTCATATAGGCATTCTGAATGAATGACATATCCGTGCCCATTTTATTGGCGTTATCCGACATATCAGTAATAGCACGGTTTGCGACATCCGCCGCCTTTTCGGTATCTCCGCCGAGGCTTGCTAAAAGCGAGGCACTGAAGCTTGTAACAGTGTCCATATACTCATTTGCAGACAATCCTGCGGTCGTGTAGGCGTTTTCCGCATAGGCCAGCACCTTACTTTGCGACTGTTTAAAAAGTGTCTCTACGCCGCCTACAAGCTGTTCATATTCAGCATATGCGTCAAGGCTCTTTTTCGTAAGTGCTACAACTCCCGCCGACGCCGCACCTGTGGCCGCAAGCCCGATTTTTGTAACAGCACCCGCAACACCGAGAAAAGCTTTTCCCGCTCCTGCGGCAAAATTTTTAGATTTTGCAAGTGCTCCGCTTATGCCCTTTTCATACTGTGCGTCGTCAAGCGTGAGCTTTGCAATAAGCTCAATTAAATTCATTCAATCACCTCTATTCCGGCACGCTTTACAATGTCGTCAATAATTTCTTCGGCATTTTTTGCGCCTTCAAAACCGTGCGAATTTAAGACATCGTAAAGACTTTTGTTCATAAATTTTCCGCCGCCGTAATTGGCGGTATTTTCGGAAATTATTTTCAAACATTCGGAAACATAAAAACGGTACGCAGCTTCACGCTGCTCTGTCTTATAGCGTGCCGTTGCGTACCGCAAAAACATCTTAAATTTTAAATTTCCGTGCTCTCCAAGGCAGATGTTGACGGTGTCGCACCCTCCGTCACATCCGCAGAGGTAAAAAGCGACATAACATCGGGGTCACTCATAATCTCGATAAGCTTTTTCGGCAAAGTCAAAATGTTACACTCGTACATATCCACAGGTACGCCCTCAAGGGCGGCAAGAATTTCTTTCACCGCTTTTGCGTGCCCTTTAAGCATAACCTTTACCGCTTTTTTTATGTCGCCTTTTGTCATCGCTTCGCCGAAATATTTATCTTTGCAAAGCTCTATGACAGGGTCGATAAGGTCAGCTAAAACCTCGATAGCTTTTTCATTTTTTATTTCGGAAAGTTTCATTAGCCACCTGCTTCAGCCGTTCCGGCTTTTACATAAATTTCAAACGGCACTTTATCGGGGTCTGTGTTAGAATAGTGCGCTGTGTAGGTAAATGCAAACTGTCCTTTTGCTTTATCGCCGCTCTGAAGCTGGAATCCACCAGTGGAAAGCGCATTGATAAGGTGAATTGCCATATATCCACCGTTAGTTGCTCCGTTTTTGTCGGAGTAATCGCCAACCCACCAAATATCTGAAAAATCAGCGTCTACAATATCGTTTCTCGGCACGATTTTGGTGTTATCGCTTCCGTCAATGTCCGCCGCACCTACAAGAGCCTTCGCAACGGTGGTGTTTACGGTGAGATAAGTGCCGGACATTTCAACTGTCCAGTTATCGAGCCTTTTAAGCTCTTTCATATTTTTCGGACAGTTGTCTATATCGTCTCCAAAATCTGTATATTCCGGAGTTGCCGTAAAATTCACGCCGCCGGAGGTCGCACCGATAATATTGGATGCAGTCACAGTGCCGCTTGACGGCGTAAATTCGCTTACAAGGACACCCGCATTGAGCTGAAGCTCTTTGAAAGTGTTTGTAGGAATTTTAGTAAACTTCATATTTTTCCCCTTTCTTAATTTTCGGTCAGAAACTCAAGTTCTAAATTAAGGTAATTTCGTTTTATCATTTTATCGTTATCATCGCTCATAGTCTGCGAGAATGGGACACCTTTTTTTACCCAAATCGCACCACCGTCACACGGCAAAAACACTCCTCCTCGTGTGATGTAATCTCCGATTTCTCGTGCTTTTGCATTGCAAGCCGTCCACGATGTGCCACGATACCACACAGAAGCGGTAATGCTGACAATGTCGCCGAAATCATCAACCGCACTTTGGTATGTGATATAAGGGAGCGGAGCATCCACCGGAACGGCATTTTCTTCATACGCTGTAAGCGAAAAACTTTCAAAAAACGCCTGTATCGCCGCTTGCTTTGTCATAGAGGAAGCTCCGTCCTTTCTGCTGTGCAGTACAAGCACTGATACACCGCTTCGGGCGGCGTTCTGTTGTCCTGCGGATTTGTGGCGATGCGATAAATGTCTCCGGTGTCAACGCTTTGCAGATAATCGTCACGCTTTACAGGCGTATCAATCGGAAGTGCCGCTGTAAATGTGGCGTTCAACCGTTGCGAAAGTGCTTCACGAGCTTCCTGTGCGCTACCGAGTGTAAGACTCATCTTTACAACTGCACCGTCCGTCCAAGTGGTAATGTATCCGCCCTCTCCATCAGACACAACCGAACGTTTTTTTATGGTAAAATCCTTAAACGCATCATAGAAAAAGCTCATAAATTGACCACCTCTACATCGGAAACATCAAGCATAATCTTTCGATATGGCGCAAGCTTGTTTGCGTATACATCAAAGGCAGAGAGAAAGCCGCCACTTTCACTTTTTGTGCCTTTGGTATAGCTGTATCCGTTAGGATAGCTTTCCGAAATATACGGACTTGCAAACGCTGCCTGTGTCTTTGCTTCGTAATCGTCTATTTGCGCCGATAGGGCGATGACCGAAGGAGGCACAGCCATCGCCCACACAGCACCGTCAAAAACTTCGTCGGTTAGCGTGCCGTCCCCGGCTTTATACACGCCATCATTAAATTTCGAGCCGACAAGTCGGTAAAACTGCCCTTCAGTTAAAAAATCAAGCGGCGCAAGAACGCCGTTTTTGATTGTAAAGCTGCCCTTGTAAATTTTTTCTACAAAAAAATTTCGAAGGTACAAACAAACATCATTTAGCATTTTTGCGCCGCCTTTCTAAAATTTTAGCCCATATACACGGCGGAAAGCTCGGGATATACGGTCTTGTAGCCATAGAGAATATCCACAGAAAGCTTTTCACGCTTGGTGGTGATGTCGTAATCACGGACTACACGGAGAGAAATATCGTTGTAGGAGGTGGTGTAACTGTCAGCACCTGCGGGAGCAACGAGCGGGCGAGTTACGAACGCAATAGCGTTGCGGTGGAAAACGAGGTTCGGAACATATGCCGCACCGAGAGTGATTGCAGCGTTATCCGCTGCGTTTTTGGTAAGTGCGGGAGTAATCTCAAGGTCTTGGTCATTGGTCTGCAGTTTGCCAGCTCCGACTACTCTGTACACGGTGGTGTCTCCGTTAATGGTAAAGGTATCGCCCTCTACAAGTGCGGTGGTTACGCCGTCAACATGGAGCTTGGTAGCACCCGCATTTGCTGCGCCATCTACGAGCACAGTGCCTGCGCCGTGAGTGGTGTGCTTTTCAATGCCCTGGGACATATAGTTGTCAAGTCCGAACACTCTACCGATTTCGCCTTCACGAAGTGCGGTAGCAGTGCCTGCTTCGTTGACTTTCACAAGGTTGCCAATCTGAGTGAATTTGGCGTCTGCCTCAACATCCCAAACGGCACGACGTTCGGAAAGAGGTGCACGCTGTGCGTTGAGGTATTTTCTTGCTTCGGCAAAGTCGTCCAGTCCGTCAGGAGTAGTACCGGCAGTGCCGAGAGTGCCGCCTGCAAACGCATACTGCGCAAGACCGTCTTTGTTGATTTTTTCAGCAAGAGCGATTGCGGCGGGTCTGATGACCTGACGATTGAGATCTTCAATGCTGGTCGCCATTTCTATGGCTTCAATGTTGACATCCACAGTAGCGATTTTGTCAAGGGTTACATCAACAGAATCCTCAACAATATCCTGCGCCTGTACAGGCTGTCCAGCGACAAATTCGTTAGCTTTCATAACGGTGGGCTTGCGGACTCTGATAGTTGCGCCCTGTGTTGCGAAAGCAGAGGAATAATCTCTGTAACACAGATTAGGCATTACAAGGTTGTCGATAAGCTCGGGCAAAATCTGTCGAGCAATATTTTTAGTAGTCAGAAAATTATTTGCCATTCATTTCATCCTTTCTTTTGGATAAGCTTATAATACTCATCGTCGGAAAGCGCATCGAAATCAATATTCTGATTTGCAGGCGGAGTGGAAGTACTTGCACCTTTTATCTGCGGTGTGGCGATAAAGTCCGCCCATTCGGTCTTTATCCCCTCTATAAGCTTTTCACTGTCTTTTGCTTCGCCTTTATCGTCTATTTCTATACCGTCAATGTCGGATACTTTCAAAACGCTTTCAATACGATTTTCGGAAACGCCCGCTTTTTTTAACAAAGTCCTGTAAGCGTTCAATTTTGAAGAATGTGCGGCGGCAGCCTGTTGCTCCGTCTTAAACTTTTCAAATTCTTCCTTGACTGCTTCGTACTTCACCTTATAGGGGTCTTTTCCGCTTGCTTCAAGTGCTGCCTTTGCTTCGGTAAGCTCTTTTTTAGCTTTTTCAAGCTCCTGCGCATTTTTTTCAAAGTCGGCGCTTCTTTCCTTGAGTGCGTCAACCGTTTCACTATGCGCTTCAATAATTTGGTCTATTTTTTCATCTTCGATTCCCATTGCTTTTAACATTTTTCTCGTAAGTGACGTATATATCATCCTTTCCCTCGGAGGCTTTGCTCCGCCTTTAAGATATATTTATAATTTTACTTTAGCATAAAAAAACATTTTTGTCAAGTTTCTTCTGTATCGCCTTTTAGAATTTCTTCGATAATTTTTCGGTACTCACTATTGTAATTTGTCGCTGCCTTTTGAATAAAATGCACAGCTCCCTTTTTGCGGTGAGATCCTGTTTCTATTCCGGCGGCATATTCCACATTCGTCCCGAAAATAACTTCATTTTCCACAGGTTGAGAAATCAAGGAATTATCAAATGATTTTCCGTTATTGTCTTGATAACTCTTTTCGACATTTTCCCCTTGCACAGCGTAAGTAATACTATTACGCAATCGCCCTGTATCAACCGCTCCCGCTCTCGTAATTATATCTTTTGCGTGCGTTTCGGCTCTTGCTCCGATAGCAGACAGTGCAATCGGGATTGTTTCCTTGAGTTCGTGCAAGATTTTTTTCGTGTTGTCTTTTATCTTGATTTCACCTTTCATTTCCATAAAATCACCGCACTTTCTTTACGCCTACATACTCCCAACCCAGAGCACAGCGGCAGCCATAAACATTGGCAGGGTCTGCGTTTGGGTCGCCTGGAAACATAATATTGCCAACAGCATTGGTAAAAGGTTTATTCAAATCTTGCGTCACTCCGTCAAGCTCGGCGTGCCATTTTCGAGTGCGAGAGTCAGAAGTCGCAATCCAACGCTTTTTAAAAATTAAGCCTTTCTCGGTTGCTTCCTTCATTCTATCCATCCGCCCGGAATTTTCAGCACTTGTAACCGCCGTGCGGGCGTTTCGGATAGATGAAGCAGCGTCCATTTTCTCTACTTTTTGCAACCGTTTTGCGATTTTGTCCATGCTTTCGCCTTGCAAAATCCCTTGCAAGACTTCGGCATTGATTCGCTTAGTGTTCCACCGCACGGCCTTTTTACCGTCAACAACTCGATACGGCAAAAGCGTACCCTTTCCCAGTATGAGCTTTTTCACAACCGTTTTGTCTACAAGCTCAAAAGAAATGCCTGTTTTTGCCTGCAAAGCATTAAACTTTCTTCCGACATAATTGTAATTTAAGCCGTAAATATCGGGGAGCTTTTCGTTGAGATAATCGGCGGCAATTTCGGCGCTATGCTCGATGTGCTTCGCGGTCACTTCCACAACACGCATATAATGTTGATTTCGGAGTGTGTAATCTTTTAGCCAGTGCTGATACTGTCCGAGGAGCTTTTTCTTTTTAACTTCGTCCTTTTCGGCTGCGATTTGGTCAAGGAGCGGTTGAATTTCCTTCCGCCCCTGCTCCATATACTCACGCCAGCTCTTTTCGGTCTCGCCCCGTGCTCGGGCATAAATTTCAAAAATGCGCCGTTCCATTTTTTGCAGTTCTTTGTCTGTTTCGATGTGTCCTTTGTCCACAGCAACTTCATCTCCTTCCTTGACTATATTTTTAATTCCATTTACTGGATGATGTATGATTGAAAATGTTAGTGTATGATTTCGCTACATTTCTATATTTAATACGTAAGAAATTTTCTCACATATGCGATATATAGAAATCATACACACTATACACTACTATACACAACCCGCATTATAAAGCCATATATTATAGTGTATATTTTATATTTTCCCTACACTACTATACATTTTAAGAATATATTCATACATTTTATCATAAAATATATAATAAGAATGAATAATATATAGTAAATATTCTATTGTAAATGTATGAATTTAACGATTTACCATACTAAAATTTGTAGATTTCCAAAAATGGAAAATTTATTCATCTTCATTTTGAGGTGCATTTGTAGCTGTGGAAAACCTAAATTTTTCCGATTCTTCAAGTTTTCGGCGGTTAAGAATTTCGTCCGCTTCATCGGGAACGCCGAGAATGGAGCAAATCTGTTTTACGATAAATTCATCGTCAAGGTACTCCGCCGCAGACAAAATGGACTGGATTTCTTCCTGCGTATTTATAATCTTTGAACGCTTGAAGGATACTTCATCGTCAATTCCGGCCAGATCAAGAATTTTGTCCACAAACTCGATAACGCAATATTCGTACATATCGCACTTGCTGTCAAGTGGCTGATATGCCGCACGAATTTCTGTAGCGGTTTTATTTCCTGCAGAAATGTCAGCAACATTAAGACACATAAAATCCTCATAAAGGCGATTCTTGATAACGGCGATTGCCGCTTCGGAAGCCTGGAACGGTGCTTCAACAGTGTGGGCTTCCGCAGTTGCTCCGTTTCCGCCGTCGCCGTCAGCGTGTGCAACATGCATCGTCTTGAGCCGCTCTATAAATTTGGCGTCGTCAATATCTGTCATTCCGTCACAGTTGGTGAGCACCCAGTAAATATAATTTGCTTCGTCAACATTGTTAACGAGGTTGCTGTTCAAGAGGTCGAAAGCATCGAGCGTACCCTGCCGCCCTACAAGTTCGCTTTGCTTTTTATCGTTACCCCACAGCGGTACAATGGGGAAATTAGCGTAATTTTCACTGTCATAGATAATATCACCGTCTGCGGGAGAACTCGCTATTTTGAGCTTGTAGGGGCGTTTCTGACGATATTCCTCAATCGCAGCTCCTTCACGCTTGATATACTCGGTATATCCGTCGATTTCGTAAAGCGTAGCACGGAGCGGCTTGTCTCCGTCTATCTGCCAAAAGCGTATGCCTGCCATAAGCTCGCCGTTTTCCTCATCGTAGAGCGGCGCAAATTCAAGCACGCTAAAAGCTTCAAGCTTATCAAAATTCCAAAAACCGAAAGACACGCCACCGATAAGAGCGTATTTTCCGAGCTTTTGCAAAGTTACTTCAAAGTCCGCACCGAGCTTGTCTTTGGTATTTTTATCGCCAAAAATTGCACCGTTTCCCAAAAGATATTGATTTTCCTGTGTAATTGCAAAATTGAAAAAGTTGCTTGCGATTTTGTGGTTTGCGCTCCATTTGTCTTTGTGCGCCGCTCCGACAGTGTCGTAGAGCACTTTTTCGTAGTGCATAATCGTCGGGTTCAATCCGTCGTAATACTGCTGTGCCGCAACAGCGGTGGTGTATAGCGACGTGCTTTTGTGCTCGGAAATTGCTTCAAGAATAAAATTCTTGCGTGCTTCTTCGTTGTCGCCAAGTGATAAAAGGTCTTGATAAGTTTTCATTCTGTCACCTCGTTTTTTTTAAGTTAAAATCGACACATAGTCGCTTTCTTTCTTTTCAGCATATCTAAAATGATAGTCTTTTGTATGTTTGTGTTTCCCACGACATACAGCAGAAATATTTTCCGCAAACAAATTCAATTCCCTTGCGGCTTCATGAATACTTGAATATACGCAATCAGTTTCCAAACAATAAACAGGCTTAAAATTGCAACGCTTTGCCTCACGCATTTTTTCTTTTGATGCTTCCGTAATTGTTTTTCCTTTTCTGGCAACGGACATATTTTTCTTATGCTGTTCGGAAAGTGGTTTCCCCAATTTAGCTAAACGCATCTTTTCCAATGTTTCTTTGCTAAATGTCCTTCCCTTTGCCGCTTCGCTTTGTTTCCGTTTGGTTTCTTCGCTTCTTTTTCTGCCCCTTGTTTTTTGGCATCTCTTTTCAATAGTTTCTGCTGATTGCTTGACACCATAAGCGCCACTTTCGCCGCCAGCACTCATATTGTAGCCAAATTCTTCTTGATTTGTCTTGTGCTTTTCAATCAAGAATTGTTCCATCTTTGCGGCCTGTTCTTTCGTCAATCCGCTTTCAATTATTTCGTGCGCGAAGCCATCCCATCCATATTTTTGTATGGCAAAGTAAAAATGGCGACTTGTTTTATATCCATATCCGTTGCTCCATCTTCTCTCTGGCTTCATCCCAGTAATGCCAAAATATTTCTTTCCATTTATCTTGTTTGTATGGCAATATACAACATACGGCATAAAATCACCTCTTGTATATTGTACCACAAATAGATAAATAAATCAATATCTACGTCAATATTGAGGTATATGTGCTTTCCGTGTCTTTCCGATTCCAAAGAATACGAACAATACTTGCAAGACTATCTGCGGCGTCGTCATGCTCACAATTCTCATTGTAATCACATATTTGGTCTATATACTCTTTGTCTGTACCGGCAACAAAGACAACATTCTGCCACTCCGCTTTGAGGTATGATGTAATTTTTAGAAATTTATTCATATTCTCTCTGTATATGTTCACGCGTTCGCCCTTTTGCCGAAGGGCTTTACCCAAATATCCCTTATCGCCGTTATCTTCACAATAAATTTTTCCGGCATTGAATGCTTTCCTCAAACTGATTATTTCATCTTGCACATCGTCAATATGCTTTCGCCAGCATCGGCCATAAACATAATACTTGCCGTCTTTCTTTCGGCAAATGGTAAATGCTGTGTAGTCCTCGCCACCGTATGCGGCGTCTATATGGCAGTCGCCCTGCTCAACCAAAGACGGATCTGCGCCAGTTTGCGGGTTGTCAAATATAACATCTTCGGCGGCAATGTGCCGCAGCTCGTAGTTTGCAGCAAAAAGGGAGCGGGTCATTGATTTTTTGATAACTTCGAGCTGTTCATCCGAAATAAGCCCCGTGGAGTAGCAATCAAACTTTTCCGCTTCGGGCATAATCGCAAAGCAATCATCTTTGTGCCAAGGCGTGCCAGTGTTAAATATCCGTCCGTCTCGGTTCTTGATGTTCTGCAATTCCTGATATACAAGTTTTGTCCTGTCCCGCTCCGCTTTACTTACACGGTCGTTGATATTAACTATATCATCGGTAAAAATGCGGTCGAAATGCTTACCGGTGATAGAACTTCCGCAACCCATACCTACAAGCTGTGAAGTGCCTCGGATGTCGGTCGTCAAGTTTGTGTTTATTTCCGTTGCGCTTTCCACCGTGAGCTTGAGATTGACGCCGTAAATGCACTGCACAAAATACTGCGTGTGCGGGTCTTTCAGAATTTTTTGAACCTGCTTTATAATCTCTTTTATATCAGCATCGGTTTTGCGCAAAAAAAGCGTACGCTTATTAGGGAGCAAAATGATAATCAGCGCAAGTGCAATAGATACGCAAGTGGTTTTGTAACTCGCACGGTGCGCCTGTAATGTTCTGTCGCCCTCGCCCTTGAGCATATCCAAAATCCAGGCGTTGTGCAAGTCGGTGAGCTTTGTAAAGCCAACAAGCCTGCCGAAGCTGGCAGGCTTTGTTATTAGAAATTCAACGGCTTTTCTTCTATCCATTTTCAACCATACTTTCTACCTCGTCAATAACACTTTGGTCTACATCCGCGACCATAACTTTATCAATGGGTTTTTCTCCGGCGGTATCTCGCAGCACTTCAAAAGCTTTTACATCGCCTTTAAGAGCCTTTTTCATAAGCGTAACCGAGAGCAGCTCCGCATTTGTCTTTTTAAGCGTAACGCCGTTTATCTTGACTTCCTGCTCTGTATCGAGCAATTCTTCAAGACATTCACGCAGTAATTTTTTGCGCCGTCTGGACTCAACAGATTTCATGCCGCCCTTCTTTCCGTTTTCTCGTGCTTCATCCGATGTTGGAACTCTTAAATTTTCTATATTTGCCTTACCCATTACAAACACCCTCTTTCCAAATTTTCCATTGATATGATGTTACAGCTTTGTGGCAATCTTTACAGAGAAAAACCAAGTTTAATTCATCATTTGTGCCACCCATAGAAAGCGGTATCATATGGTGTTCTTCCAGTTCTTTGTCAGTACCGCAAAAAGCACATTGTTTTATATGTTTTGAAACTTCCTTTTTTCGTTTCATTCTAAGTTCAATTCTTGCATCTCTGCTTTTTGGCTTATATAGTGCTTCTCTCCGCTCAAATTCGGGAAAATATTTATATACGCTTCTCAATATTGATATGGCAGATAGATTTTTCCCTTTTGACCTATTGCTTGTAGAAATCAAGTCCGGATCGTTTAGCCTTGAAACGGCAGATGCAGAAAAATTATCTACAAAGATATATTGCAATATTTTTTTGTCTCTTTGTTCAATTTCGCTTTTAGGGTCAAACGAAGAAAGAAAAGACAAAACTTTTATTCTTTGCTCGTTGGTTATTCGCCATCCGTGACTTTTGATGTTTTCGCTCATATTCATTCTCCTAACAGAATTATTATATATAAAGCAAGTAATCAATGGTTAGGCATTGAAAAGGGAGCTACCCTTTGCAAATTCTGTTCTTTCTCCGCTGTCCTTAATTTCCATTGTTTCCTCCAACAATCAATTCCCTCCCAAACAAATTTCCTTAAAGTGCGGAAGCCCTTCTATCCATTTACAAAATTCACGCCATTCGGGCAGTCTATGGTCTTTGCGCTGGTGGTAAATTGTTTTGAGCTGCCTATAATTTGTAGTCATTCTCGCTGTGAGTTCAAAACCTGTAGGAACATTATAAAGCACCGTCAAATAGTTTTCATCCGTAGGCTCTTTCTTGTAACATTCAATCAGCCCGTTAAGCATTGCTATAGTTTCTGCCTTTACATATCTATTGCACTGCTTGAGTGCGTCAAAGCGTGTAATGCAATGCATTGTGCTTTGCGAACTTACAAAGTCAAGGAAATGATACCGTTCTGCCTCCGTCCACATCTTTATACTGCAAGTTAAATCGAACTGCACAATTATTCCGTTTAAGAAATTGTCGTGCCCAGAGCCGCTGTGTGCCCTTCCAAGAGCTTTTACGGTGTCGGTAATATCAGAACTCACCTTATCGGTATCAACGCTTTTAGGGTACTTTGAAGCGCGTATAGCTTCGTCAAGTCCATAAACTTTCACTTTATCTATTTTCATTCTTTTCCGCCTCCCATTTGTCAAGGTCAATTCCTGCCTGCTTTAGCTTATAGCTGCACAGCCAAGCTTCGTCTTCTTCGTTCATTTCGTAGTATTTTATAAGGGCGTTCAACTGTTTTCCAAACTCATCAAAATATCTTTTTAATCTTTTTTCGCCGAAGCCGAAAACATCCATCAGCACCCACAGCACAATCGCATCAATTTCATATGCGTGTTTTCTGTCGTGCTCCGCAAGCTCTCTGCGGATTTCGGCTTTCATTATTTTTCTTTGTTCGGCGGTCATTCCGCCGTTACAGGCTCGTGCTTTCATCCGTGCTCATCCTCTGTGTTTGTTTTGATTTTCAAGCATTTCAATATATTTTCCATAGCTCATATGGTGCTCAAGAGCCGCATTAACCATGCTCCAAATGTCACGCCCCGTGCTCAAAAGCTTTTCATTTGTGCTCACGGTCTTTTCCTGCGTGCTCAAAAGTATTTCATCCGTGCTCAAATCATCATCTTC
>CAMFFI010000016.1 GCA_945949625.1 uncultured bacterium
GGAAAATTATCAATAAAAAAGCAAACATTAGAGGCTATGAAAAAATTAGTTGAAAAAGATGTTAAACAAGCTAAAAAAGAGTATGAAGAATACGAGAATAAAAGCGAGGAAAATGACAAAGAAATAGAACAAATTGAAGAAACAATTGAAAAAATGGAGGAGCTTATTAAGAAATCACAGATGATTATGATTCCGGGCGGTTTCTCAGGCGGTGACGAGCCTGACGGTTCAGGTAAATTTATTGCCACAACCTTCAGAAACCCCAGAATTTCAAATGCTGTAAACGAGCTCCTTAAAAACCGCGACGGTCTTATGCTTGGCATATGCAACGGTTTTCAGGCGCTTATTAAGCTGGGACTTGTACCTTACGGTGAAATTGTTGACATTGAGCCGTCCTGTCCTACTCTAACCTTTAACACTATCGGACGTCACATTTCACATATGGCTTACACAAGGGTTACTTCCGTTAAATCTCCTTGGTTTGCAAAGGTTAATGCAGGCGATGTGTTTGCTGTTCCCGTATCTCACGGCGAAGGCAGATTTATGGCTGACTCGGAAACAGTTAAAAAGCTGTTTGCAAACGGACAGGTTGCCACACAGTATGTTGACTTAAACGGTAACCCCAGCGACGATATTGCATTCAACGTAAACGGCTCTGTCAGCGCTATTGAGGGTATTACATCACCTGACGGCAGAGTTCTGGGCAAAATGGGACACAGCGAAAGAAAGGGCGACAATCTTTACAAGAATGTTCCCTTTGACAAGGACCAGAAAATCTTTGAAAGCGGTGTAGCTTATTTTAAATAAGCGGCCGGCATAATATAAATTTTGCTAAATTAAACGATATAAAATAAAACTGCAACTCTTTTTGAAAGGGTTGCAGTTTTTATGTATTCAAGAAAAATCCGTTTGTATTGCCTTGCGAAATGGGCATTATTTATTCTTTGCTTTTGATTTTACCTTTTTTACTTTTTTATTTTCTTCCTTTTCGGCAATCTGTTTGTCAAGCTCTTCTCTTGCAACGGCAAGCATAAGCTTGATTCTGTTCTCCTGATTTACCTTAGGAGCGCCGGGGTCGTAATCTATTGTTACGATATTTGCCTTTGGATTTATGCTTTTTATTTTTCTTATTGCGCCCTTGCCGTTAATGTGATTTGGCAAGCATCCAAAGGGCTGGGTGCATACAATATTCTCAAAGCCTGTTTCAGCAAGCTCCAGCATTTCTGCTGTTAAAAGCCAGCCTTCGCCCATTTTGCTTCCGTAGCCGATAACGCCCTTAACAAGCTCCTTTGTATGCTCGTAGGTTGAGGGCGGATTAAAACCGTACTTTTCGGTGCAGACAACAGTCATTGCCTCCATCTTTTTAACAAATTTCATTAAAGCGTTGATAACGGAATATTTTAGCTTACTGCCGCCGTAAAGCTTAATGTCCTCAAGGCGATTGTCAATCTTAAACAGCACAAAGCCCATAAGTCCCGGCAGGCATACCTCGCAGTCCTGATCGGCAAGAAACTTTTCCAAATCATTGTTGCCTAAGCGGGCGTACTTTACATAAATTTCTCCTACAATGCCGACCTTGATTTTCGGAACTCGGTTTACCTTAATCTCCGAAAATTCCTTGCAGATTTTATCAAGTCCTGCTTCAATCGCCTTTGTTGTATAGCCTTCGCCCCTTGCAAACTGGTCGGAAATTGTCTGCGTCCATTTTGCCACAAGCGCGTCGGCTTCGCCCTTGTTGACCTCATACGGTCTTGTCTGATTTGCGGCAAGCATAATAACGTCGCCGTAAACAAGAGCCGCCGCAAGCTGTCTTATCATTGGAAGAGTCAGGGAAAAGCCCGGGTTTTTTTCAAGTCCCGACAGGTTAAGGGAAATAATCGGAACATAGTCAAAGCCTGCCTTGTGAAGAGCTTTTCTTAACAGATGAATATAGTTTGAGGCACGACAGCCGCCGCCTGTTTGTGTAATCATAAGCGCAGTCTTGTGAAGGTCATACTTTCCGCTTTCAAGAGCGTGGATAAGCTGACCGATTACAAGAATAGCCGGGTAACAGGTATCGTTATGAACATATTTTAGTCCCGTCTGGGCAATTTCAGGACCGTCGGTATCTAAAAGCTCCATTTTATATCCGTTATGGATAAGCACGCTTTTCATTATATTAAAATGAGTAGGCATCATCATAGGGATTAAAATGGTGTATTCTTCTTTCATTTCCTTTGTAAAAAGAAGTCGTCCTGTTTCGTCGTATTTAAGTTCTGCCATAATCTCACCTTTTCTGTGGTATTTTATAATGGTTTATGGTAATAATTTTTCGGTGCGTCGGCACTCAGATTGCGCCTGCAATACATACTAAGCCGTTATTCCTGACCGATTGCCGCAAGCAGACTGCGAATACGGATTTTTACCGCACCTAAGTTTGTAATTTCATCTATCTTAATCTGGGTGTATATTTTGCCCTTTCTTTCAAGAATATCCCTGACCTCATCGGTTGTGATTGCGTCAACTCCGCATCCGAAGGAAACAAGCTGGATTAAATCCATATCTTTTCTTGTGGTTACATATTTTGCCGCTGCATAAAGTCTTGAATGGTACGTCCACTGATTCAAAACGCCTGTTTTGAATTTTTCCACTCTGTCGGAAACTATGTCCTCGGAAACAATTGCAACGCCGAAGCTTGAAATCAGCTTGTCAATACCGTGGTTAATTTCCGGGTCAACGTGGTAAGGTCTGCCCGACAGCACCATTATATGCCTGCCTTCTTTTTCAGCCTTGGCTATAATTTCATTTCCTTTTTGTCTGATTTTTTCCATATAGCTTTCATACTCGGCATATGCTTTTTCGCTTGCCTTTTTTACTGCATTCTGAGTTAAATCAGGGAAATATCGGCTTAATCTTTCATATGCTTTTTTAGGGAAATCCTTTCGGCGGTGAATACCGAAATAATCCTTAATAAACAGTATTTTCTGCACATCGCCCATATTGTTTTTGATAACCTCGGGATAATATGCAACTACCGGGCAGTTATAGTGGTTATCGCCTAAGCCTTCATCAAAATTATAGGAAAGACAGGGGTAGAAGATTGTATCCACTCCCTCGTCAATAAGCGTCTGAATATGGCCGTGCATAAGCTTTGCAGGGAAACAGACGGTGTCGGACGGAATAGTCTGCTGACCTCTTTGATAAAGCTTTCTGCTTGAAAGAGGAGAATGAATAACCTCAAAGCCCAGACTTGTGAAAAAGCTGTGCCAGAAAGGCAAAAGCTCATACATATTAAGTCCCATAGGTATGCCGATTTTTCCTCTTTTGCCCTTAACAGGCGTGTAGCTTTGCAAAAGCTTGAGCTTGTACGCGTAAATATTATAATCCTCGCCGGAGTTGTTTTTCTTGGTAATTGGTCTTTCACAGCGGTTGCCTGCAATAAATTTCTTTCCGCCGCCGAAGGAATTAACGGTTAAGCGGCAGTTATTGGGGCACATTCCGCAGTTTACAACACGAATTTCGTGAACAAAATTACTTAGTCCCTCTTTATTTGTCAATGTGCTTTCGGGGTTTTCCTTGTCCTTTACCTTTGACATAGCATAGAGAGCCGCACCGTATGCGCCCATAAGACCTGCAATATTTGCACGGACTACGTTTACGCCCATTTCCATTTCAAAAGCACGCAGAACAGCGTCGTTCAAGAAGGTGCCGCCCTGTACTACAACCTTTTTGCCCAGCTCGTCGGGGCTTGAGGCTCTGATAACCTTGTAAAGCGCATTCTTTACAACCGAAAGGGACAGTCCTGCGGAAATATCCTCTATGGTTGCGCCGTCCTTTTGCGCCTGCTTAACAGAGGAGTTCATAAATACGGTACAGCGTGAGCCTAAATCAACAGGATGCTTTGCAAAAAGTCCCATTTGTGCAAATTCTTCTATTGAATAGCCCAAGGCATTTGCAAAGGTCTGAAGAAAACTTCCGCAGCCTGAGGAGCAAGCCTCGTTAAGAAAAATGTTGTCAATAGCGCCGTTATGTATTTTAAAGCACTTAATATCCTGTCCGCCGATGTCAATAACAAACTCAACATCCGGCATAAAATATTTTGCCGCCGTAAAATGAGCCACTGTTTCTACTATTCCGTAGTCAACATCAAAGGCATTCTTTATAATTTCTTCTCCGTAGCCTGTTACGGCAGAGGAGGCAATATCAATTTCGGGGCAGATTTCATACACCTTTTCAAGAAAACCCTTTATAAGCTCAACGGGATTTCCCTTTGAAGGCATATATTCGGAATAAAGCAGCTCACCCTCTGAATTAAGCACAACTGCCTTTACGGTTGTTGAACCTGCGTCCATTCCTATGTACGCTTTGCCCTTATAGCCTGCAAGCTCCTTTTGAGTTACGGTTGCCTTATCGTGACGTTTTTTAAACTCGTCATAATCCTCCTTGCTTTCAAAAAGAGGCTTGTTAAAGGCAAAGTTACCGCTGCCGTGGTAGTTCTTTACCTTTTCGATAACCTTGTCAAAATCTATTTCCTTTTCTGCACAAAGCGCTGCGCCGCAGGCAACGTAATACAGAGAATTTTCCGGACAAATACCCGTTGTGTTTAAGGTTTCGTCAAAGCATTTTCTAAGCTCTGACATAAAGGTCAGAGGTCCGCCTAAATAAACGATTTTTCCCTTAATTTCTCTTCCCTGTGCAAGACCTGCAACAGTCTGGCTGACAACAGCCTGAAAGATACTTTCGGCTATATCGCTTTTTCTTGCGCCCTGATTTAAAAGCGGCTGAATGTCGGTTTTTGCAAATACACCGCAGCGTGATGCAATTGTATAGGTTTTTTCGTGCTCCTTTGCAAGACCGTCAAGCTCTTCAAGAGGTACGTTCAGAAGTGTTGCCATCTGGTCAATAAACGCACCTGTACCGCCTGCGCAGGTACCATTCATTCTTACCTCAAGTCCGTTTGTAAGGAAAAGGATTTTTGCGTCCTCTCCGCCTAATTCAATGACAACGTCCGTACCGGGAATAAAGGTATTTGCCGCAACTCTTGTTGCATAAACCTCCTGGACAAAATCTATTCCGCAGCTTTCTGCTACGCCCATTCCGGCACTGCCGGACATAGCGATTTTCGCATTTTCAACCTGGGGAATTTTCGCCCTTACGGTGTTTAAAATTTCTCCGATTTTTTCTGTAATCTGTGAAAAGTGGCGCTCATATGTGCTGTATATTAATTTGTTATCATCATCCAGAACAACGCATTTTACGGTTGTTGAACCTATATCCAATCCCAGTTTCACGTTATTTTACCTCCACAATACGGGCAATTTTTGTATATGCTAATCATATCACTATATTATAAAATAAAATACCACTGATTTAATTCTTATTTTGAAAAATAATGCTCTTGTTTTAATTATAATATCTGGAATTTTTCTTCAATAGACAAAACAAAGCTTTTGTGTATGAATTAATGCTATGTCCGCCGTCATTCTCAAAAAGCAGATATTTAAACATCAATACATTTGACATTTGCTTAAAGTCCTTTCGGTTTTACAATTTTTGAAAACAGAGGAACTTTACGCAAAGAAAAAGGGAACAGTCCGGCTGTTCCCTGAGTATTAATGTTAGCGGTGTTATTGTTTAAAACGAAAAGTTCTCGTCGGTTTCGTTTTCTGCAATATCCTCTTTTGGTTCTTCCTGAACAGGTTGCTCCTGCTCAGCGGTCTGCTCTTCCTTTACAGGAAAAGGCGACTGCTCGTATTCGTCTTCATTTGAGCAGGCAACGGTAATATCCTCGATTGTGCCGTTTTCTTCCCTGTCATAAATTTCAACGGTCTGTTTTTCAAGAATACGGCTGTAACGCTCTCTTGCTTTTTTAATTCTTGCTTTTGAGGTTTCTATAACCTCAAAAAGCTCGCTTTCGTTCTGTGCAGGAGAAAAGCCCTTTTCACTGCCTGTTGTTTCATAATAATGCTTGCCAAGCGCAATATACGCCCTGTTTATCATTTCGCTTTCGTTTTTCATAACAAGACGCAGGCGGTTAAGCTGTGCGTTAGTTCTGTTTTTTTCAACAATAGTATGTGTAATGGCGGAAATTGTGTCAACTGCTGTATTTAATGAACTTTTTACAGAATCAAATAAAGCCATAAAAATTACTCCTTTTATAACAATTGTAAAAATTATTTACATAGTATTATTATGACAGATAATTAAACTAAAATCAATAATTTTTTAAAAATTACTTGTTAAAAATAACGAGCGTTGCTATAATATTTGAAGAACTACATAAAAGAGGTATGAAATATGTCACGAAAAGTTACCAAAAGTATTGTATGCCCAAAATGTAACGAAACTACTCAGACTGATATATATACAAGCATAAACTCCTTTAACGACCCTCAGCTCAGAGAAAGCGCACTTGACGAATCTCTCTTTAAATGGCGCTGCAGCTGCTGCGGTCATCAGGCAAGGCTTACATATCCTGTGCTTTATAACGATATGAAAAATCGTTTTATGGTTTATCTTATTCCCAGAATTGAGCGTTTTCAGCTTGCCGACAGAGAGCTTGAGGAGGAATTTGCAAACCTGAAAAACATTAACAAACGTCTTGTGCCTGACTTTAACTCCTTTAAGGAAAAGGTGTTTATCTTTGAATCAGGTCTTGACGATATGGCTGTTGAGCTTACAAAGCTGGCTATCAGTGAGGCTGTGGCAAAAAAGCACGGCATTGAAGAGGTTAAGGAAGGCTACCTTTCAATGTATGACAGAGAAACAAACACTATGGGCTTTACCTATTTTATCGGCAAAAACAAAGACCCCTATGTTCAGAGCGCAAGGCTTGAAATTTACGGCAAGTCTATCAGCATTGTTAAGGAATTTGCCGCAAAGGACAAAAAGCTGAAGGGATTTATTAAAATCGACCGTGAATGGGCAGAAAACGTGCTTTACAGATATAAGCGTGCAAAGCATCATTTGCAGGAACAGCAGGAGGAATCTCCCGAAAAGCCTGTGCTTAAAAAGCAGGTGCTTGAAAAGAAAAAGCTCGATATTGAGATTGTTACTCCGCCCATTAAAAGCACTCCGAAAAAATAACCGGTCGAGAGCCTCGACACGCAATACGGGCAGTAGGGACAACCCTTGCGGTTGTCCGATAACACCGCAGAACTTTCAGGCTGAATTGTAGGGGACGGCGTCTCGACGTCCCTAAATAATTGTATGGGCGGCTTGTTTTGCCCTTTATGAGGGGCAGAAACAAGTTGCCGCAAAATTAATTGCAAACGGCGGGATGTGGGTACGGCAGTCGCCCATACCCAGACGATATAACCGAGCATAAAAAACAAAAAGGTTATTCGAAATTTGTTCGGCGGCTTGTGGGCAAGCCGCCCTACCAATAATTCTGAAATGTTTTCCTGCATAATCGGACAACCCTTGCGGTTGTCCAAAAAACATAAATAAAAAGCGTAAACAACGGGAATTTCCCTTTGTTTGCGCTTTTATTTTACTGCTTAAAATATTCTATGGCCTCATCTAAATCCTTGCACAAAGCAAAAAGCATCGGCTTTATTTCTTCGGTAGGTTCAAGCAAATCGGGAACCATTAACGGTTTCATTCCTGCGTTGTAGGCTGATTTTATTCCGTTTATGCTGTCCTCAAGAGCTATACAGCTTTCCGGCTTAAGGCAAAGCTCCTTTGCCGCAGTCAGAAACACCTCCGGGTGAGGTTTTCCGTTTTTTACCATATTGCCGCAGACAAACCTGTCAAAATACTGCTTTACATTTGCTTTTTCCAGAAGTCCCATGGCGGTAGCACTGCTTGTAGAGGTTGCAAGGGCAATTTTTATATTGTGAGTTTTAAGGTATTCAAGAATATTCACAAGGCCTTTTTTCAGGGGAACGCCATTTGTTTCTATATCATCTCTGAAAAACACGTTTGCTTCGTTTCTCAGCCTTTGATAATCAAATTCACCGCCGTAAAGCTCTTCATAAAATTTCCTTGTTTCCGCTGTTCTTCTGCCTACTGTTTTTTTGTATATTTCAAAATCGTAGTCATAACCGTTTGAATCCATTACCCTCTGCCACGCCTGATACACCAGCTTTTCCGTATCAAACATAAGACCGTCCATATCAAAAACTGCACCTTTAATCATATTAATAGTTCCTTATCAGCGTAATTACCGTTCCCAGCAGAACAACCTCGTCAACAATAATCGGCTCAAAATCGTCATTTTCCGGCTGTAGTCTGAAATGACCTTTTTCCTTATAGAAACGCTTGACCGTTGCGCTGTCATCTACAAGCGCAACTACAATATCACCGTTTTCAGCCACAGGAGTTCTGTTGACCACTACAACGTCGCCGTCAAGAATACCTGCGTTTATCATACTTTCGCCCTTAACCCTCAGGGCAAAAAGCTCTCTGCCTCGGCGGATGCTTTCAGGTACGGGAACATATCCCTCAATATCCTCAACCGCAAGAATGGGCATACCTGCGGCAACACGTCCCATAATAGGCACGTTTGTTGATTTTTCACCCTTTCCAACCACTCTTATACAGCGGTTTACTCCGTGTTCACGCTCAATAAGCCCTTTTTCCTCAAGAGTATTCAAATGCAGGTGAACTGTCGATGTGGATTTTAATCCTGTTGCAGTGCAAAGCTCTCTTACAGAAGGCACTCTGCCCTCGTCGGCACATTCCACAAGGTAGTCGTAAATTTTTTGTTGACTTTTGCTTAAAGGTTTCATACAAACCTCCCGAAATCCCGTTAAGCTTTCCGGGATTATAAAATTACTTTTATTCATTATTATATTAACATATATACAGCAAAAAAGCAAACATTTGTTTGAATATTTTTAAAATTTTTTATGTATAACAATGTTTTATAATCTAAAAATATGAGTATTTTTACAAATAATTTCGTTTTTTTTGCAAAAAGCCTTGATTTCTTCACACAAACTTCACAATAATGTTGTTTAATATAACCATACTCAAGGTGGAACCGCAACTGCCTGAGTATATTGTTCTACCCTCCTCAATGTAAATCGATATAGAGATTTACTATTGTACCCCTCATTTTTTTAAAGAACAAAGGAAACACCAAGCCTACCGCAAGGGCTTGGTGTTTTCCTTATAATAAAATGTTAAATAATTATGAGTGCAGAATGTTTGTGACATTGTCTGCAAATAATGAATAACTTCTATGTTTTAATACTTGCCTCCCTCTGACGAGGGAGGTGTCAAAACGCAGTTTTGACGGAGAGAGAGAAGTAAAGCAACTTGTTTCTGTCCCTCATAAAGGGCAAAAACAAGCCGCCCATACAATTATTTAGGGACGTCGAGACGCCGTCCCCTACAATTCAACCTGAAAGTTATGTAATATTTACAGACAACCGCAAGGGTTGTCCCTTCTGTATAGAATTACAATCATTTGGAAACAGAAGACTTTTTAAATGTGTCATTGACATAAGATGATGAATATAATATAATTATTAAAACAAAATATCCTGTGAGGGAGTAGTAACGCCTTGCGTGACAAGTCAACAATCTCGGCTTTTGCCTGGCTTGTCTTAAATAACGAGACTCATGTATAACTTAAACGCTATACGGAAGTCTTTATTTTTTTTGCTTCTTTACCCGGAAATTAAAGACTTTTGTTGGTTTTTAATTTTCGGGTTTTTTGTTGATTATAATAATCTTTAATTGACAAGGAGGCAAATTTATGATTCCCTATCTGAAAAAAGCAGAAGAAGTTGTTTCGGAGCTTGGCTCTGATGAAAAGCTGGGACTTGGTGAGGAGCAGGTTTTAAAAAACCGTGAACGCTTTGGAGAAAACAGCTTTACAAAAGAAAAACAGCCGTCGGTTTTAAAAAGGATTTTACTGGCTTGTAAAGAGCCAATGGTAATTATTTTATTTATTGCGGCTTTTATTACCCTTGGGGTGAATTTTGTGAGATTTTTCTCCGGCGGTGAGGCGGATTTTTTTGAATGTGTGGGCATATTCGCGGCAATTTTACTGTCTGTTGTTATTACGGTCTTTATGGAGGGTAAAAGCGCAAAGGCTTTTGAGGAGCTTAACAGGCTGAATGAGGATACCGTTGTAAAGGTTATAAGAAACGGAAAGCCTGTGATGATTTTACAAAAGGAAATTGTTACCGGCGATATTGTATGCATCGGCACAGGTGATAAAATTCCTGCGGACTGCCGTTTGATTGAAAGCACGGATTTATCTGCCGATGAGTCGCCTCTTACAGGCGAAAGTCTGCCCGTTAAAAAATCTGCCGATTTTGTTTGCAACAGCGAGAAAACTCCTGTTGCCGAAAGAAAAAATATGCTGTACTCCGGCTGTTTTATTACATCAGGCACAGGCAAAGCTATTGTAACGGCAACAGGCGACAATTCGGAATTCGGTCAAATCGCAAGGGAGCTTTCAAAGACAGATAAGTCAATAACTCCGCTGCAGGACAAAATGGCAAGGCTGGGAAAATGTATTGCTGTTCTGGGCGTATGCGCCGCCGGGGCTGTACTGCTGATTCAGCTTTTCCTTGCATTTACTCAGGGTAATACCGGCTTTGATAATCTTGCAGAAATATTTATTACAAGCATTGTACTTATTGTTGCGGCAGTTCCCGAGGGACTTCCCACAATTATGGCGGTTTCGCTTGCTTTGAATGTTATAAAAATGTCCAAACAGAATGCTTTGGTTAAAAAAATGATTGCCTGTGAAACAGTAGGCTCTGTCAATGTTATATGCTCCGATAAAACAGGAACACTGACTGAAAACAAGATGACTGTTACTAAAATTTATGAAAACGGAAAGCTTATAAACCCCGAAAAGCTTACAAACCGTTATTTAATTGAAAACTTTTGCATAAACAGCACAGCCGACGTTAATTTTAATAATTCTTCGGCGGAGTTTGAAGGAAATCCTACGGAGTGTGCAATTATTACAGCGGCTTTTAAGGCAGGCAAGAAATATACACAATACAGAAAAAGCGCTGACGTTGCCTATGTTTTTCCCTTCAGCTCCGAAACTAAAAATATGACTTCCGTTTTAAACAACGGAAAAACTCAGCTTGTATATACCAAAGGCAGTCCCGAAAAAATTATTGCTATGTGCGATATTTCCCAAAGTGAAAAACAGCTTGCAGAACAGAGCATTATAGGCTTTCAACAGAAAGCCTGCCGTGTGCTTGCATTTGCCCACAAGGAGGTTTCCGTACCTTATCAGGACTTTGAAAATTCACGCTGTGACATTGAATCAGGTCTTATTTTTGACGGCTTTGTTGTAATTACCGACCCTTTGAGAAAAGATGTCTATGAGTCTGTAAAACGCTGTCAGAAAGCAGGCATTGAGCTGAAAATGATGACGGGCGACAATCTGATTACCGCCTGTGCAATTGCAAGGGAGCTTGGCATAATCGACAATGAGCACCTTGCCGTTGAGGCAGGGGAGCTGGAGGACTTAAGCGAACAGGAATTTTACGAAAAGCTTGGCAAAATAAGAGTTATTGCAAGGAGTACTCCCTCTGTTAAAATGAAAGTTGTAAATGCTTTAAAGCAACAGGGAAACGTGGTTGCAGTAACAGGCGACGGTATTAACGACGCTCCTGCAATTAAAAACGCTGACGTGGGAATTGCTATGGGAATATCGGGTACTGATGTTTCTAAGCAGGCAAGCGACGTGGTTCTCCTTGACGACAGCTTTTCCACTATTGTTAAGGCTGTAGAATGGGGCAGGGGTATATACAAAAACCTGCAAAGGTGTATTCAGTTTCAGCTTACGGTAAATGTTTCATCTGTTCTTACTGTGCTTGCGTCTATTATTGCAGGGCTTGCGTCGCCGTTTTCCGCATTGGAGCTTTTGTGGATTAACATTATAATGGACGGTCCGCCTGCTCTTACTCTGGGACTTGAGCCTGTATCAAAGGATTTGATGAAAAACCGTCCTACCGAAAGAAACGCAAGTATTGTAACAAAACCAATGCTCTTAAAAATTCTGGTAAACGGAATTTATATTGCGGCTGTATTTATGCTCCAGAGCTTTACAAACTTTTTAGGCGGGACTGCTGAGCAGGCACACACTGTTTTGTTTACGCTCTTTGTAATGTTCCAGCTTTTTAACGCTTTTAACAGCCGCGCTTTGTGGGGCACAAGGGTTTTCAAGGGAATTAACCGCAACAAGCCTATGATTTTTGTTTTTCTGCTGACCTTTGCTTTACAGGTAATAATAACTCAGTTCGGAGGCGCTGTGTTCGGCACAGTTCCCCTTAACCTTATTATGTGGCTGAAAATTATTGTTACTGCTTTTTCTGTTATTGTAATATCGGAAATTGTTAACCTTATAAAACAGGCATTTGACAGAATCAAGACCTTTTCCCGATAACTATATAGCCGCCTTATGAAAAAACATAGGGCGGTTTTTGTTTTTAAAATCATATTTACAGAAAAATAAATTAAAAAAGTTTTTGAAAAAGAACTTGGCTCAAAGGGCATTGCAAAATGGACAAAACCTA
>CAMFFI010000017.1 GCA_945949625.1 uncultured bacterium
TTGCTGATATTTACACTTATAATATTATAGTTCAAGTATATAATAACAAAATTTTATGTTTATTTCAAGCAAAATTAAAAAATTCATCTTAAAAATTTAGTGTAAATTTTATAATTTTAATACAGCAATATAATTACTAATACTATTTTAATATTATTTATGCGGATTTTAAAGCAAATCATTTAAAATTTACCTATATTTTTCAAGGACTGCAATTGTTTTTTACCCGCACCATATAATTATAGTAAACCTTTTCTTAAAATATTATCAAAATTTCTGTTCTTTTTCTTTCAAATTATTTTTGTGATTTGTAACGCAATTTGTGCAAACAAAACGGTTGTAATCTGTAAACCTGCTCGTTGTAAAAAACATATCAAAAAATGCTGTGACAAAATTATCACAGCATTTGTTTAAATATTAAGTTTATTTAGCAAAATCAACTGCACGGTTTTCTCTGATAATATTAACTTTAATCTGACCCGGATACTCCAATTCTTCCTCAATTTTATTGCAGATTTCTCTTGCTAAAGGAATCATTCTTTCGTCATTTACAACCTCGGGCTTAACCATAATTCTTACCTCACGGCCTGCCTGAATGGCAAATGAACGCTCAACGCCTTCAAATGAAGAAGCAACCTCTTCAAGCTTCTGAAGTCTTTTAATATAGTTTTCAAGGTTTTCACGTCTTGCGCCGGGACGGGCTGCGGAAATAGCGTCTGCCGCCTGAACAATACAGGCAACAACGGTTTTTGCCTCAACATCACCGTGGTGCGCCTGAATAGCGTGAATAACCGCGTCGCTTTCCTTATATTTTCTTGCCACATTAACGCCCAGCTCAATATGTGTGCCTTCCATCTCGTGGTCTAAAGCCTTGCCGATATCATGCAGAAGTCCTGCGCGTTTGGCAACAGTCGGGTCAAGACCGAGCTCAGACGCCATAATTCCGGAAAGATATGCAACCTCCAAAGAATGATTAAGCACATTCTGTCCGTAACTGGTGCGGTACTTTAAACGTCCCAAAAGCTTTACAAGCTCCGGATGTATGTGGTTTATGCCCACTTCCATAATGGCTCTTTCGCCCTCTTGCTTAATGGTTGCGTCAACCTCTCGGCGAGCCTTGTCAACCATTTCCTCAATTCTTGCAGGGTGAATTCTTCCGTCCGCAATAAGCTTTTCAAGGGCAATTCTTGCAACCTCACGTCTGACAGGCTCAAAGCTTGAAAGAGTGATTGCCTCAGGTGTATCGTCAATAATAAGGTCAACGCCTGTAATTGTTTCAATGGCTCTGATGTTTCTGCCCTCACGTCCGATAATTCTGCCCTTCATTTCGTCGTTAGGCAGCGGAACAACAGAAACCGTAGCCTCTGCCACCTGGTCTGCGGCAAGTCTTTGAATTGAAAGAGAAATAATGTTTCTCGCAAGCTTTTCCGACTCATCTTTAATCTGCTGTTCAAAATCCATAATTTTGACAGCCTTTTCGTGAGTAAGCTCCTGCTCAAGCTGCTGAAGCAAATATTCCTTAGCCTGCTCGGCAGTATAGCCTGAAATTCTTTCCAGCATTTCAAACTGGCTCTTTTTAATCTGTTCAATTTCGGAAAGCTTTGCGTCAACGTCTTTCAGCTTTTTGTTTACACGTTCTTCTTTAGCTTCAACGTTGTCAATTTTTTTATCGAGGGTTTCTTCTTTTTGCTGAATACGTCTTTCCTGACGCTGAACTTCTTTTCTTCTGTCAGCAATTTCCTTATCGTTTTCATTTCTCAAACGGTGAAGCTCGTCCTTACCCTCTAAAAGAGCTTCCTTCTTTTTAGCCTCGGCAGTTTTAATAGCCTCAGAAACAATCTTGTTAGCCTCCTGCTCTGCGCTGCCGATTTCTTTTTCTGCAACATTTTTTCTGTAAGCAATACCGATTGCTGCACCAAGCGCCACACCGACAACTGCGGCAACAACAATCAATACTATTCCCAACCATAGTTGCATTTCACTGACACCTCCTTGATTTGACGGTTTCCATAAACTAAAATACAATCAAAATCAACTCAGCGGTGCCGTTAATATAAGATATTCACTTTTCCCCAATAAATATTTTATATATAAAGTCCGCCCCACGGCAGAAAATTAAATTGATGTTTATATCTGCAAAAGCGGACAAAACAAAATAAAAATGGATGTATATTAAAAATATCTATTTATAACGGCTCGTTAAGAGTCTGATTAAAAAATATGAACAAAGCGTACAGGACTTTTAATCCGGCGCCCATTCTGCACCATTTTATTATGGTACTATTGTTATTTTATATGATATTTAACATAATGTCAAGAATAATAAGAGTGATTTTGCAAATAAATAATTATTATCAGGAATTATATTTGTAAAAAATTTTAAGGTAAATTGTAAATATAACAAATTTTCATCTGCTCATATGATTTTTTTAACTGTAAATTATAAAATTAGAAGAAATTTTGTTAAATTCTTGTCAAACCCTTGAAATTCCTACAAAAATGTAATATCATATAGATACCTTAAATATACAGGAGGAATATTAATATGTCAGTAAAAGTTGCAATTAATGGTTTCGGCCGTATCGGCCGTCTTGCATTCAGACAAATGTTTGGTGCAGAAGGTTATGAAGTAGTAGCTATCAACGATCTTACAGATCCTAAGATGCTTGCTGACCTTCTTAAGTATGATACAGCACAGGGCGGTTACTGCGGAAGAATCGGTGAGAGCCTTCACACTGTTGAAGCAGGTGAAAACTCAATCATTGTTGACGGCAAAGAAATCACAATTTATGCTAAGCCAAACGCTGCTGAGCTTCCTTGGGGAGAAATCGGCGTTGACGTAGTTCTCGAGTGCACAGGTTTCTACACATCAAAAGCTAAATCACAGGCTCACCTGGATGCAGGTGCTAAAAAAGTTGTTATCTCTGCTCCTGCAGGAAACGACCTTAAGACAATCGTTTACAGCGTAAACGAAAAAACTCTTACAGCAGACGACAAAATCATTTCAGCTGCTTCCTGCACAACAAACTGCCTTGCTCCTATGGCTGATACTCTTAACAAGTATGCAGAAATTCAGAGCGGTATTATGTCAACAATTCACGCTTACACAGGCGACCAGATGATTCTTGACGGTCCTCACAGAAAGGGCGACCTCAGAAGAGCAAGAGCAGGCGCTGCTAACATCGTTCCTAACTCAACAGGCGCTGCAAAGGCTATCGGTCTTGTAATTCCTGAGCTTAACGGCAAACTCATCGGTTCTGCTCAGCGTGTTCCTGTTCCAACAGGTTCAACAACAATTCTTACAGCTGTTGTTAAGGGCAAAGACGTAACAGTTGAAGGCATCAACGCTGCTATGAAGGCTGCTGCTTCTGAGTCATTCGGTTACAACGAAGATCCTATCGTTTCTTCAGACGTAATCGGTATGCGTTTCGGTTCACTCTTTGACGCTACTCAGACAATGGTTTCTAAGATTGCTGATGACCTTTACGAGGTACAGGTTGTTTCTTGGTATGATAACGAGAACAGCTACACAAGCCAGATGGTTAGAACAATCAAATATTTTGCTGAATTAGGCTGATAATTACTGATTTAGTTATTAAAAGGCAGAGGTTTTAATCTCTGCCTTTTTTGTTTATCTTTTTATATATGGGGTTAAGTTATGACGATTAATATAAGAAAATTTAATATAAACGATTTGAATGAAATGATTGAAATATGGAATGAAGTAGTAAAAAGCGGCGTTGCTTTTCCTCAGAAGGAACTCCTTGATATAAACAGCGGAAAAGAATTTTTTAATTTCCAAAGCTTTTGCGGAGTTGCACAGGATAATGACGCTAAAAAAATTGTCGGTCTTTATATTCTTCATCCAAATAACATAGGCAGATGCGGACACATCTGTAATGCAAGCTATGCAGTAGCCTCTGACGCAAGGGGAAATCATATAGGAGAAAGCCTTGTAAAACATTCAATGAAGACAGGAAAAGAGCTTGGTTTTAAAATTTTGCAGTTTAACGCAGTAGTTAAAACTAACGAGCCTGCTATACATCTTTATAAAAAGTTAGGGTTTCAACAGTTAGGCACAATAAAAGGCGGCTTTCAGCTTGACAACGGAAATTTTGAGGATATAATTCCTTTTTATCACACGTTATAATATTGTACGTTCTGTTTCTTTTGTAAAATAAGCCTGTCATCCGCCTGATTCAACGCTGTTTGCCTTTTTCCGTGGGAGCCGTTCTCACTGTTTAAGTTATAATTTGTTTAGGCGGTAAAACCCGCACTTTTAAATGTGGGATGAAAGCCTCAAATTTTTAAAGAAGTGTAGCTATAAATATTGAATATATACACATAATATAGTATAATAACAATATGAAAAATGAGTATAAGCATACAAAAACTACCGTTTCTTTGATTAACTATCATTTTGTGTTTTGTCCTCGGTATCGCAGAAAGATATTCAACATTGAGGGCGTTGAAAAGCGATTTAAGGAATTAACCCAAGCCGAGTGTGATAAACACGGTATCGAAATTTTAGCAATGGAATGTCACATAGACCACATTCATATTTTTGTCAGCGTACTTCCACAAATGGATATACCAACAATAATGCGTATAATCAAAGGAGCAACATCAATTCAGTTGCGTAAAGAATTTCCGCAGCTTTCGGCAATGTGCAGTCTTTGGACCCGCAGTTACTTTGTTTCTACCGCAAGAAATGTTAGTTCAAAAACCATTGAGTGGTATGTAAACACACAAAAGACCAGAACATAGGAGCAAACACAATGCTAAAAGGAATACGATTTAGAGCATATCCTACTAAGGAACAGAAAGACTTAATAAATCGCACTTTAGGTTGTTGCAGGCTAATCTTCAATGAGGGACTTGCTTTGCGTGAAAAGGCTTTTAAGCAAGGTGATAAGGCAGGATACACTGCAACTTCAGCTATGCTCACAAGTCTAAAAAAACAAGATGATTTCAGCTTTTTAAAAGAGGTTGACAGCATTGCATTACAGCAATCCTTGCGTGACCTTGACGCTGCATATAAAAACTTTTTTCAGCACAGAGCAGATAAGCCTGTTTTTAAGTCAAAACATAATAATCACCAATCGTATAGAACTATTAATCAAGGTAATAACATCCGTATTGAAGGAAACAGATTAAAACTTCCAAAACTCGGATATGTAAAAATCAAGCAATCTATGAGTGTGGGTTACATACATAATGTTACTATTGAGCGTACTCCAACAGACAAATACTTTGTAATACTGAATGTTGATTTTGAACCAGACACAATCATTTCCAAAGGTAACGCTATTGGTATAGATGTAGGGTTAAAATTTTTCTACTCAGACAGTAACGGTGATATTGTTGCTAATCCTAAGCACCTTGAGAAAAGTTTTAAAAAGCTTGCTCGTGAACAGCGTAGGCTTTCACGAAAAAAGAAGGGTTCAAACAATCGTAACAAGCAACGCAGAAAGGTAGCTCTTGTTCACGAGAAAATAACAAGCCAACGGGATGACTTTTTGCAAAAACAATCAACAAAGCTGATTCGTGAAAACCAAACAATCTGCATTGAGAATTTAAGAGTTGCAAATATGCTCAAAAATCACAAGCTTGCAAAATGTATAAGTTCCGTATCGTGGAGAAAGTTTTTCAATATGCTTGAATACAAAGCAAAATGGTATGGCAACACAATAATTAAAGTACCAACTATGTATCCCAGTTCTCAGACTTGCTCAATTTGCGGCTATAAAAATAAGCTTGTAAAAGACCTGTCCGTAAGGAAGTGGGAGTGTCCTGTGTGTCACACAAAACACGACCGGGACTATAACGCAAGTATAAACATCTTACAAAAAGGACTGCAAATGCAATCTGCATAACACATATCAAAGTGTACCGTAGGGCATACGGGAACACTATAATCTACGCTTGTGGAGAACGCATAAGACCTGTGCTTTACAGGCAATGTTCCGTGAAGCAAGAATCCCACGGCTTTAGCCATGCGGAGTGTCAATACCATACTTACCGACTGATGACGAACATTCAGTTGAATCAGCCGCACCGTTTTTAGTGCAGTTGTCGTAATTATTACCTTTCTGACTGCCCATATTTTCTGAATTTTGACCTTGTATGCTCTCTTCACCCAAAAGCTGTCTTATTTCCTTCATTGTCATATTTCTGACATCATCAATGGTAATATCGGGGTCTTTTTCAAGCAGGCTAAGATATGCGCGGTACTTGCCCAATGATATTTGTGCATCCTGCGCCTTTTGTGCATCATCTGTGTCTGCGTAATTGCATTTTCCGTTTTTGTTACATTCGGAAAGCACTGAATTCAGGCTTTCCTCTATAGCTTCATATTTTTCATTATTTTCCGCAGAAATTGTAATATTCACAAAATCCTCGGAGCTTGAATAATCCTCAAAGGCTTCACTGCTTATCAGACTTGTGACTGCATCATCAAATTTTCGGTTATTTACATCTACTTTTTCGAGGATTTGTCTGGATATGTCGTCATATCCCGTTGCAGCCACAACCCTGTCAAAGCAGTTTAGCGAAAGCTGAACAGAGGGATTAATGTCAACACTTACGGCTGCAACAGGAATTGAATAAACAAATCCAAAGCTTAGTGCACCGAAAACTGCAATAAAACAGCACACAACCGGTACTGCAAGCCTGTAATAGCGGTGCTTAGGCTTTTTTGAATAAGCTTTTTTTGCCAAAAACTCCTTGGTTGAGTTTTTAATTTGATTACTGCAATGTATATTGTTAAATTCTTCGTATATTCTGTTATTCAAAATCATCACCGCCCAGCTTGTCTTTAAGTATATTTTTTCCACGGCTTAAAAGAGTGTAAATCGTGTTTACATTTTTCCCCAGAATCTTACCGATTTCTACTGCTGAATATTGCTCGTAGTAATAAAGATATATTGGGTTTTTGTACTTTTCAGGCAGGGAAAGCACTGCCTCAAGGACTTCACTGTAATTTTCCTGCTGTGAAGCCTGAAAATTTTTGATTTCCTCTATTGAAACAACCCGACTTCTGAAAAAGCTCTTTTTTAAGTCCTTACAGGCATTAACAGTTACGCGGATTATCCATGCCTTTTCGTGCTCTTCGCTCTCAAAATCTTTTGAATATGTAACATATTTCAAAAATACATTTTGAAATATATCTTCAGCGTCAGCGTGATTTTTTAAATGGAGCAAGCAAATTCGATAAACGGTATCGGCATATTTTTCTATTGCCCGATTTACTTCCTGTTCACTTTTCAAAAAACCACCGCCTTCTTAGTATAATTCAACAGTTACTCATTATTTGTTTTTGCAGCCATTTGCGCCGCCGCTATTTCCTTTTTTATATCCTGTTCCATCCATTAGTCTTACACCGTCATTGGGACATTCACCCTTGTTCGGACATTCGCCCTTGTTTACACACTCTCCGTCATTAATACACTCACTGTTGTTCGGACAATTTCCGTTATTCACACACTGACCGTTGTTCGGGCAATTTCCGTTTGCACCGTTTCCTTTATTTTCGGAATTGCTTTGGTTATCATTTTGCTTTTCGGTACCGTTCGTTTCAATTCCCGCACGGTTTCTCGACTTTGCTCCGTTCTGAGCATAGTCTGATTTGTTCAGGCACTGTTCAAATGCATAAGAGTTTTGCGCATCACAGTAGCCTTTCCCATAGCCGTTACCACAAGAATACTCCGATGATTCTGAAACAGCTGATATATTGCAAGGTCTGCTTGGGCAGTATGTGCCTTCACCGTTACAGTTTGCAGCAAATGCAGTTGTTCCTCCTACTGCCAATGTTGTTGCTGTGATAATTGAAATAATAAGTTTTTTCATTTGTTTGACCTCCGTAAAATAATAGTAGGTATCAACCTCTGTAAATAATACGAAGTAAAACAGGAAATCCTTTCAAAATTTTACAAATTTCTTAAAAAATTTCCGTATATCTTAAAGCATTATAAAGAACAAATATCAAAAAAGTCGAGTGTCTCGACACGCAATTCGTGCAGACAGGTTGTACTAACTGTAACCTTTTATTCCCGAGCGCAACCGAGCAATTTCCGATAAAGCAAAAAAGGCAAGCCGAAAACCGACTTGCCTTAATTTTATAATATAATTCAGTACAAATTATTCGTTAATAGCAATAACTGCACCTGAACCTACTGTTCTACCGCCTTCACGGATAGCGAAACGAAGACCAACTTCGATAGCGATAGGAGTAATAAGCTCAACATCCATTTCAACGTTATCGCCAGGCATACACATTTCAACACCCTCTGGAAGTGAAATTGTACCTGTAACGTCAGTTGTTCTGAAATAGAACTGAGGACGATAGTTGTTGAAGAAAGGAGTATGACGGCCGCCTTCGTCTTTAGTTAAAACGTAAACCTGACCGCGGAATTTTGTATGAGGATGAATTGTACCCGGTTTAGCAAGTACCTGACCTCTTTCGATTTCGTTTCTCTGAACACCACGGAGAAGAACACCTACGTTGTCGCCTGCTTCAGCATAATCAAGAGTCTTTCTGAACATTTCAAGACCTGTAACAACAACTTTTCTCTTCTCGTCTGTAAGACCAACGATTTCAACTTCTTCAGAAGTCTTAATCTGACCTCTTTCTACTCTACCTGTAGCAACTGTACCACGACCTGTAATTGTGAATACGTCCTCAACAGGCATAAGGAAAGGAAGGTCAGCTTTACGCTCAGGAGTTGGGATGAACTCGTCAACAGCGTCCATAAGCTCGTGGATGCACTGATACTCAGGAGCGCTAGGATCCTTAGAATCACTTGTAAGTGCAAGATAAGCAGAACCCTTGATGATAGGTGTATCGTCGCCTGGGAATTCATACTCGTTAAGAAGATCTCTAACTTCCATTTCAACGAGCTCAAGAAGCTCAGGATCGTCAACCTGGTCAGTTTTGTTCATAAATACTACGATGTAAGGTACGCCAACCTGACGTGAAAGCAGGATGTGCTCTCTTGTCTGAGGCATAGGACCGTCAGCAGCAGATACAACGAGGATAGCGCCGTCCATCTGAGCAGCACCGGTAATCATATTCTTTACATAGTCAGCATGGCCGGGGCAGTCAACGTGTGCATAGTGACGCTTAGCTGTTTCGTACTCAACGTGAGCTGTGTTAATTGTGATACCACGCTCTCTCTCTTCAGGAGCACTGTCGATGTTTGAGTAATCTTTGAATTCAGCTTCACCCTCAAGGTTAAGAACCTTTGTGATAGCAGCTGTAAGAGTGGTTTTACCATGGTCAACGTGACCGATAGTACCAATGTTAACGTGTGGTTTATTTCTTTCAAATTTTTCTCTTGCCATTGGATTTTCCTCCTTATTTTGTAAATCACTTTACAATAGTATAGTATATTTTAACAATAAATTTAAAAAAATGCAATAGATTTTACAAAAATATTGCGTGATTTGCTAAAGAAAATCTGAAAAATCAGGCTTTCTTAGCTCTTTCGCTCATAATTTTCTCAGCAATGTTCTTTGGAACCTCTGCATAAGTATCCGGTTCCATAACGTACTGACCGCGGCCCTGTGTCTTGGAACGCATATCAGTAGCATAACCGAACATTTCTGAAAGAGGAACCTGAGCGTTGATTCTCTGAGCACCGTTTTCTGCTTCCATACCCTGAATCATACCGCGGCGTGAGTTAAGGTCGCCGATAACATCGCCCATATATTCCTCAGGAACAATAACGGTAACTTTCATAATAGGCTCAAGCAAAACAGGGTCAGCCTTCTTCATAGCCTCTTTGAATGCCATAGAACCGGCAATCTTAAATGCCATTTCAGATGAATCGACTTCGTGGTAAGAACCATCATAAAGCTCTACCTTTACGTCAACTACATTATAGCCGGCAAGTACGCCTGAGAGCATAGCTCCCTGGATACCCTGGTCAACAGCAGGGATATATTCCTTAGGAATAGCACCGCCTACTACGCTGTTAACAAATTCGTAGCCTTTGCCCGGGTTAGGCGATACGTTAATTTTAACGTGACCGTACTGACCTTTACCACCGGACTGTCTTGCATATTTTTCATCAACAGAAGCATTCTGTCTGATTGTTTCCTTATATGCAACCTGAGGCTTACCGATGTTAGCTTCTACCTTAAATTCACGGAGAAGTCTGTCAACGATAATTTCAAGGTGAAGCTCACCCATACCTGCGATAATTGTCTGTCCTGTTTCTTCGTCAGTATAAGCCTTAAAGGTTGGGTCTTCTTCTGCAAGCTTTGCAAGAGCAATACCCATTTTTTCCTGACCTGCCTTTGTTTTAGGCTCAATAGCTACACGGATAACAGGCTCAGGGAATTCCATTGATTCAAGAATAATAGGATGTTTTTCATCGCAGAGTGTGTCGCCTGTTGTTGTATTCTTAAGACCAACGGCAGCGGCAATATCACCTGCGTAGCAAGTATCAATATCTTTTCTGTCGTTAGCGTGCATCTGAAGAATACGGCCTACACGCTCGTTATTATCTTTAGATGAGTTATAAACTGTCTGACCTGCGTGAATCATACCTGAATATACTCTGAAGAAGCACAGCTTACCAACGAAGGGGTCGGTAGCAATCTTAAATGCAAGAGCTGCAAACGGCTCTTCATCTGAAGAATGTCTTACATCTTCTTCATCGGTTTCAGGGTTAATACCCTTAATAGCAGGTACGTCTGTCGGAGCAGGCATATAATCAACAATAGCGTCAAGAAGCTTCTGAACGCCCTTGTTACGGTAAGCAGTACCGCAGGTTACGGGAACCATTGTATTGTTGATTGTGCATCTGCGGATAGTAGCTTTGATTTCTGCCTCTGTAAGCTCTTCTCCTGCAAAATATTTTTCCATAAGAGCTTCATCTTCCTCGGCAACTGCCTCGATAAGCTCGTCATGGTATTTCTGAGCTAATTCCATCATATCCTCGGGAATTTCTTCTTCTCTCATATCTTTACCGAGCTCATCATAGTAAACTTCGGCTTTCATTTTTACGAGGTCGATAATGCCCTTGAATGTGTCTTCAGCACCGATAGGAAGCTGAATCGGAACAGCGTTACATTTTAATCTGTCTTTCATCATCTGAACAACTCTGTAAAAATCAGCGCCCATAATGTCCATTTTATTAACGAACACCATTCTCGGAACACCGTAGTTGTCAGCCTGACGCCAAACTGTTTCTGACTGTGGCTCAACGCCGCCTTTAGCGCAAAGAACTGTAACAGAACCGTCAAGAACTCTCAGAGAACGCTCAACTTCAACTGTAAAGTCAACGTGACCGGGAGTATCAATGATGTTAATTCTTACTTTCTTGTTGTTGCTGTCATTCCAGAAACAAGTTGTAGCAGCAGAGGTAATTGTAATACCTCTTTCCTGTTCCTGTACCATCCAGTCCATCGTAGCGCCGCCGTCGTGGGTTTCGCCGATTTTGTGGTTTATACCGGTATAGAACAGGATACGCTCTGTTGTAGTAGTTTTACCGGCATCAATATGAGCCATGATACCGATGTTTCTTGTTTGTTCAAGTGAAACCTGCCTTGGCATAAAATCCTCCTTTTTTTAATTACATCAAAAGATTTATTACCATCTGTAATGTGCGAAAGCCTTGTTAGCTTCTGCCATTTTATGTGTATCGTCACGCTTTTTAGCTGCACCGCCTGCACCGTTGATGGCATCAAGAATTTCTCCGGCAAGTCTTTCTTTCATTGTCTTTTCACTGCGGGCTCTTGAGTAAGTTGAAATCCAACGAAGACCTAAGGTCTGTCTTCTTTCAGGTCTTACTTCCATAGGAACCTGATAAGTAGCACCGCCCACACGGCGAGCTTTAACTTCCAGAACAGGCATTACGTTTTCCATAGCCTGCTCGAAAACCTCTAATGGGTCTTTACCTGTCTTATCCTGTATGATGTCAAATGCACCGTAAACAATTTTCTGAGCAACGCCTTTTTTGCCGTCATACATAATATTATTGATAAGACGTGTAACAAGTTTTGAATTATAAAGCGGATCGGGTAATACGTCACGCTTTGCAATAGAACCTCTTCTTGGCACTTTGCTTCCCTCCTTCACAATAATTGAGATATCATAGGTACTCGAAAGCGACAAACTCCCGTATGCCAACAAGACGTTTTACTGAATATATATAAAGTCCTGTATAGCATTACAGTTACAATTAACTTAGTTTAGGGTAGTTTTGTCAATTCCTTATTTACCTGCCTTTGGACGCTTAGCACCGTATTTTGAACGGGCCTGCATACGATTTGCAACACCTTGAGCATCAAGTGTGCCTCTGATGATATGGTAACGAACACCAGGTAAGTCCTTAACACGACCGCCTCTGATTAATACAACAGAGTGCTCCTGCAAGTTATGACCTACACCGGGAATATAGGAACTGACTTCGATACCGTTAGAAAGTCTTACTCTGGCAATTTTTCTGAGAGCTGAGTTAGGCTTTT